>JALYTE010000137.1 GCA_030854435.1 Acidobacteriota bacterium
GCCGCCAGCCAGGTGTCGTTGAAGTCCAGCCAGCGAATCAGCGTCCCGATATTGAATGCCGCCTGCACCGGATCAAGCTCATAGCTCGTCCCCGGAACGCGTGCTCCGTTTCGCATCGACAGCCCCGGTACCAGAGGCCCCAGCAGCTTCGTACAAGCAGGGAACTCCAACGCCTGCAAGCCGCAGCCCAGCGTATCGAGCAAACAATAACGCGCCGTCTCGTAAGCCAGAGCGCTCTTGATTTCGTATTTCAACGCATAGTCGACGATGTCGACAATCACCTGATCGAACTCAGGCCGAACATTGGAGGTGTGAGTGGACATTTTTCCTTCAAGCCGAGAGATTTGAGCGGCTACGCGACCTTCAACTCCAGCCGTTTTCCGAGAGCGGCCAACGCCTGCGCTGTGGTATCGATCTTCGTACTGTGTCGCAAGTTCAACATGCGGGTCAGTTCTTGCCGGGGAATCCCCATGCGTTTAGCCAGATCGATGGGCCGCACCTTCTGGCGCAGCATTTCATTGTGCAGAAGCACCGTGGCTGCAACAGTAGGGGGCAACTCGACCAGCTTTTGTCCTCGCTTTGGAGCGGACGGGAGTGGGATGGGGCGCTTATCTTCGAAATAAAAATCCAGAGCTGTTTCAAGTGCGTCAACCGCCTGACGAAGCGCATCAGCCAAGTCATCGCCACAGGTAAGGGCCTCTGGAATGTCGGGGAAATAGACAGCATAATTGTTGGCGCCGCGCTGACGCACAAGCCGAACGGGATATTGCATGGGTAACCTCACTTCAATCCAAGTTGTTTCTTGATACCGCTAGCGAGCGGGCCAAGGTCTTTAGAGTGCATCGGCAGTACGGAAACCTTGCCGTTCAGTCTGACGTGGAGATGCGATCCCTTGCCTGGCACAAACGTCGCGCCTTGTTTCGCCAGCCACCTCTTCAATTCAGCGCTCTTCACATCCTACTCCACGTAAGCACAAATGTTTACCATAACTCTTACGATCTCTTGTCGATCGGCACGAACGCCACGTCTTCCGGCCCGGTGTAATTCGCGCTGGGGCGAATGATCTTTCCGTCCACCCTCTGCTCCATCACATGCGCGCCCCATCCGCTGGTCCGCGCGATCGCGAAGATGGGCGTAAACATCGCCGTCGGAATCCCCATCGCGTGGTACGACACGGCAGAGAACCAGTCCAGGTTCGGGAACATCTTCTTGACCTCCCACATCACCGACTCCAGCCGTTCGGCGACGTCGTACATCGCTGTATTACCGGCAGTAACGGACAGATCATGCGCGACTTTCTTGATTACCACATTGCGCGGATCGCCCGTCGTATATACCGGATGCCCAAACCCGATGATCACTTCCCTGGCAGCAACGCGCGCGCGAATGTCCTTCTCCGCTTCATCGGGAGAGGCATAGCGTTGCTGAATCTCCAGCGCGACCTCGTTGGCCCCGCCGTGCTTCGGCCCTTTGAGCGCGCCAATTGCTCCAGCGATCGCGGAGAACATATCCGATCCCGTCCCCGCAATCACGCGCGCGGTAAATGTCGACGCATTGAACTCATGCTCGGCATAAAGAATCAGCGAAACCTGCATCGCCTGCACCCACTCCGCGCTGGCCGACTTACCGTGCAGCAAATGCAGAAAGTGTCCGGCAATCGAATCGTCATCGGTCTCGACGGAAATGCGTTTGCTGCCGTTCACAAAGTGATGCCAATACAGCAGCATCGATCCTTGCGAGGCCATCAAACGGTCGGCGACATCGAGCGCCGTTTGCGTCGTATGTGGTTGCGGTTCCGGCTCCAGCGTTGCCAGCACGGACACGCCCGCGCGCAACACGTCCATCGGATGCGCGCTGGCTGGCAACTGCTCCAACGCCACCTTCACGCCCTGCGGCAAACCCCGCAATCCGCGCAGCCGTTGCTTATACGCCGTAAGCTCCGCGCGTGTCGGCAGCTTGCCATATAGCAGCAGATACGCCACCTCTTCAAACTCGCACTTCGCCGCCAGATTCAGAATGTCGTAGCCGCGATAGTGCAGATCGTTGCCATTTCTCCCCACCGTGCATAGCGCCGTATTGCCCGCCGCAACGCCCGACAACGCGACCGACTTCTTCGGCTTAAACCCGGTCAATACTGCGGGATCACTCATCGCTCTCCTTTGCGAAACTTCGCTTACTTCGCGCCCTTTGCGTCAAGGTTTTTGTCCTTTGCAAAGAGCTCATCCAATTTGTCTTCATACGCGTGATACCCAAGAAAGTCATAAAGTTCCGCGCGTGTCTGCATCGTATCCAACACGTTCTTCTGCGTCCCGTCCTCGCGAACGCGCCGATAAACATTGAGCGCCGCCGCATTCATCGCGCGAAACGCCGACAGCGGATAGAGCGCGATCGAAACGTCCGCGCTCCGCAACTCATCAAGGTTCCAAAGCGGCGTCGCCCCAAACTCCGTAATGTTCGCCAGCACCGGCTTTCCCGTACGAGACGCAAACGCACGATACTGCGCAAGCTCCGTCACGGCCTCCGGAAACACCATGTCCGCGCCGGCCTCGACGCACGCCGCCGCGCGGTCCAGCGCTGCATTCAAACCCTCGTTCGCCAACGCGTCCGTCCGCGCCATCACCACAAACGAAGCGTCCGTCCGCGCGTCCACCGCCGCCTTGATGCGATCCACCATCTCTTCCGAAGACACGATCGCCTTGCCCGGACGGTGTCCGCAACGCTTGGCCTGCACCTGGTCTTCGATGTGGCAACCGCCCGCACCGGCCTTTATCAGCCCCCTTACACTACGCGCCAGATTGAACGCTCCACCAAATCCCGTATCGATATCCACCAGCAGCGGCAGCGAGCAAACGTCGGTAATCCGGCGCACATCGGTCAACACATCATCGAGGGTCGAGATGCCGAGGTCTGGCACGCCCAGCGATCCTGCCGCCACGCCGCCGCCCGATACATACAGCGCGCGATAGCCTACGCGCTCCGCCATTCGCGCATGGTAAGCATTGATCGCGCCAATGATCTGTAGCGGATGCTCTTCGGTAACAGCCTCGCGCAGCCTCGCCCCGGCGCTCCGATTTTCCATAATTTGCGGTGTTGCGTTCATCGCATTTCCTTCGCCAGCCCAAATGACAATCCTAGCAGTTTCGACATACCGCACGCCTGCCTAGGGCTTTGCAGCGCACGCGCAGCTTCGATAACCGGCTTCCGTATCGTTCAGCATCGAGCAAACGTACTGCGGCCACACCGTCCGCATCGCCAACGCGCGCAAGCCGCCGTTCACCATGAAGTTCTGTTCGTACGCCAGGCTCCGCGGCTTCGCGCCTTCTTTGTCTGCGCCGAATTTCGCAATGAGAGAAACTACTTCTCCGGGCGTGAAAGCCGCACTGCGATACGTCGTCGAGTAGCGATACTCCTCGGCCCACTTCGCATTGATCCCCGTCTGGTTGTCAGCCGCGATAACGCGATAGTCCTTCATCACGGCCGTTCGCGGATCGACGTCGGCGAGCGTGAACGCCGGATAGTTTCCATTGACCGGAGTCACCGACGGCACCAGTTTCGCCACCACTCGCGCGGGCGCGGGTTTCGCGTTAGCGGTAGATGGCACAGCGACGCCCTGCAACAACCGCATCTCGTCGTTATGCGTGTGTCCGAAAATCACCAGCCGAATATCGGCGGCGAAGTCCGTCAGCACTTCGGCGAGCTTTTCATTGCGCAGAAACATCACCGGCGCCTGCCCCGCGCACACGTCCCGGTTCGTCGCAACGGTCGAATACAAATTCACGCCCGGCGGAATATGCGCCATCACCCAAACCTGCTCATGTCGCGCGCGTGCCGCAGTTAATTCCGTCCTGAGCCACTCCAATTCCGCCGCGCCTGGGACGGCGTCCGGCTTGCCATCGCATCCGGCGTAGCCCACGGAAAGAAAAATGTCCTGCAACACGATCAGCCGTCCGCGCACGATCGAGTTAGGCAACGCAACGCTGTAATTTCCGCTCGCGGGAAACGTGCGCAGCAATTCCTTGCGGCCCTCCACCGACCCCACATCATCGCCAAAGCTCTCCGCAATGTTATGCAGAAAGCCGCTGTCCGCGGCCTCGCGATAGTCTCCGCAGCCGGAGTCGTTATTGCCTAGCGCGAGATAGACAGGCGTCTCCGGGAACGCGCGATGCAACTCACTCGCAACGTAGGCGACCGTCTTTGCGGCAAACGCGCTGTACTCCGACTCCGCCGCGCCGGGTGCCAGCACATGAAAACGGCAATCGAACTGGTGCGCCAGCAGGTCGCCCGCGACGGTCACGAACAGCGCGTGCGGCGACTGCGCATGGGCGGCCGTCAGACTCGATTCCAGCAGCGTCCACGGCGTATCCACGCCGCGCGTCCTGCACGCTTTCAACAACTTCGCAAAATCTCCCGCTTGGTCCTCCGCGTCGGGTCCTGCAAGAATCTTCTGCCACTCGGAAGCCGGTGCGGACCGCAGCCGCTCGAACTTCGCCGGGTCGTGATAGGGGTCGAAGTGAAGATCGCTCAACATCACCACCGGCACGGTCGCCATCGGCTCGACCGGCGCGGCACGCAATGCGACGCAGCCAACCGACGCTCCACACCCCAGGAGAAAAGCGAGCATTCGACAAGCGCGAAACAACGACATGCGAGAAGCCTCCAGTACGATCAGTGTATCCGTCACGATGACCGGCCTTAGCCACTCACAACTCAGAACTCAAAACTCAACGCAAACCCGCTCAACGCTGACCACCTCTAAGCTCTAAGCTCCTTCAAACCCGCGCTTCACTCCGCAGGCCTGTCCGGCTGCGACCGGTAAATTTCTTCCACCCGCTCCAGCGTATCGATCTCCTCCAGTGGCTTGTCGGTCCGGATCCGCAGAATTCGCGGAAACCGCAACGCAAATCCCGAAGCATGGCGCGTGCTGCGCATGATGTTGTTGAACGCGACCTCCAGCACAATGTGAGGCTCGACCGTGCGAAAATGCCCGCGGTCTTCGAGCGTGTGTGCCTTCAGCCACTCGGTCAGCGCGGCGATCTCGGCGTCCGTCACGCCCGAGTAGGCCTTGCCCACGTTTAGCAACTCGCCGTCCGCGCCGCGCACCGCGAACGTATAGTCCGACAGCAAACCCGCCCGCTTCCCATGCCCAAACTCCGCGCCCGTAATCGCGACGTCGAGCGTCGCCAGTTCGCGCTTCAACTTCACCCACGCCAGCCCGCGACGCCCCGGCAGATACGCCGAATTGGCGGCCTTCAACATGACGCCCTCGTTGGCCCGCGCCCGCGCATCGCGATACGCCCGGTCGATGGCCTCCGCGTCCGCGACGCGCTGCGAAGGCGAAAGCAACAATCGCTCCTTCGCTTTAGCCGCGAATGGAATCTCTATCGCACTCTCAAACAGCCCGGCCTGCGACTTTAGCTCCACCTTCACCAGTGGCGAAACCGCCCGCCCACGCCAGCGCTCGACCACCGCCTCAAGCCGCGCGCGCCTCTCGCTCAACGGCAGCGACAGCAGCAATTCGCCCTGCTCGAACAACAGATCGAACGCCATAAAGACCACCGGAATCCGCGTGCGCAGTTCGTTTGAAACCACCTTCCGCCCGATCCGCTGCCCCAATACCGCGAACGGCAGCGCCTGCCCACTCGCCTCGGTGGCGGCCCCATGTCCGACGCCGCTGCCAATGTCCCGATAGTCCCAACCCAGAATTTCCCCATCCAGAATCAACGGCTCGTCGACCCCGCTAAACGCTTCTTCCAACTCCGGAAAGCTCTGCGGAACGTCCTCGCGATTGCGCGAGTAAATCGCCACCCGGCCTGGCTGCGCGACATCGCCGCAATGCACCTGCGCCCTCATGCCGTCGTACTTGTCCTCCAGAAACGCCGACACTTGAGGCGAACTGCCACTGTCCTTCTTCTCCACCTTCCTCGGCGCTTCGGTAAACCGCGCCACCGCCTCCTCGGGCGTCTCGACCGGCGACGCCAGCATGAAACCCAGCGGATGAAACAAGGTCATCTTCGCCTCATCCAGCGTCCCCGCAAACGCTCGCTCGACGACCCGCGCCAGATCCGCCTCCAGCATCACCGCATGTCGCACCGCAGCAACGTCAGCCCCCGCAGCCCCCGCGATCGCCTCCTCCACCAGCGACTGCTTCACTCCAATCCGCATGTCTCCGAGCATCAGTTTCAGCAGATACTTCGCTTCGAGCGCCGTCGCCCGCCGCAGCAACCCCTCGACCAGCGCCGCGCGCGCAGCCGTTGTCCGCGCGACGGCCATCGCCGCAAACCCCTCCGCCACATCGCCCAGGGTCAGGCCGCCTGGCGTCTGGCCAACCGGCATCTGGCCAACTGTAAGCCTGCTCACCGTCGCTTCATCCCGCGCGACCATCAAATCGAACGCCGCCGCGCCCAAATCACCATGCCTCCGATAAGCCGTCGTGAGCGCCGTCTCGTTCGCACCCGAAACCGCCAGCACAGCGCGCGACAACAACGCTCCACCAGCGTTCAGCTTCCGGGGATCGTTCTCCGCAAACGGCTGCCCGGCAAGATACAGCGCAAACAATCCGGCACCTGCAAGGTTGGGGTGCCCCATGTACGGATTCTCGGACATGGGATTGCGGGCCGCCGCTCTCAGCGCCGCCTCGATCGCCGCGCGTTTTTTCAGCCGACTCGACGTCCCCGCCAGCATTTCAGCCAGCTCCGCGACCTCCGCGAACAGTGCCATTTCCCGGCAACTCCTTTATCTGGCCAGACGATTCAACATTCCGCGCATCTTACTAATGTCTGAGATGCTTGCAAAATCGACAGGAGCGCAGCCAACGATGATCGACACGCACCGCAGGACCCGCATCGGGCTGGCATTGGGGACTTTCCTCGCGCTCACATGCGCATTCACGACCAAGCTCGCTGCCCAGCAACCTCTGATCGCCTCCGCCACAACCGAAGCCGACTTACCCGACGCTCCCACCATGCGCGAACCGCAGCAACCTCCGCGCAACCAGCCCAGCCCACTCCCCGCCACCGTGACCGGCGTTGTCTCCGACATTCGCGGGGCCCTCGTCCCGGGGGCCTCCATCAAACTCTCGGCAAAAGGAAGTTCCGAGTCGCAAACGGCCACCTCGGACGGCGACGGAGACTTCTCCTTCACCGGCGTCGCGCCCGGCAGCTATACCGTGACGATCTCCTCGCCCGGCCTCGAAACCTTCCGGTCCCCCGTCATCCTGCTCCGCCCCGGCCAGTACTACTTGCTACCCGCCATCGCTCTTCCCATCGCCCCCGCCAGCACTACCGTCGACGTCGTTGTCACCCAGTCGGAGGTCGCCGACGAGCAGGTCGCGGCCGAAGTGCAACAGCGCATCCTCAGCATCGTTCCCAACTTCTACACCAGCTTCATCTGGAACGCCGCTCCGCTCAATACCCGCCAGAAGTTCAAGATTTCGTTTCGTTCCATCATCGACCCGACTGTCTTCCTCGGCACCGGCATTGTCGCCGCCGTCGAGCAGCACCAGAACACGTTTCCCGAGTATGGGTGCTGCCTCGGGGGCTACGGCAAACGTTACGGAGCGGCGCTCGGCGACGCGACCATCGGCCGCATTCTCGGCTCCGCGGTCTTCCCATCCATTCTTCGTCAGGACCCGCGTTACTTCTACATGGGTCCGGGCAGCAGCACTCGGCAGCGCCTCAAGCACGCTTTGCTCGCGGGCCTCGTCACCCGCGCGGACAACGGCCGCTGGCAGCCCAACTACTCGCACATCCTGGGCAACGCCTCGGCCGGGGCCATTTCCACGCTCTACCATCCCGACAACTATGGCCCCGGCGAACTGGCCGGTTTGAACGCCGCCATCGGCATCGGCGGAGGCGCTTTTCAGGCCCTTTTCCGTGAGTTCGTCTGGCCCCGCTTCACCACTAAAATCCCCGACTACGCCACCGGCAAACCCGCCAGCGGCTCCGCACCGTCGACGCCCGCTGTACCATCTAAACATTGATGTTGTACTTCGATGCAAACTCGGTGACGACCTCCCGCACGGCTCCCCGCCGCGACTTTGCCTAGCTGCGCCCTGTCCCTTTCTCTCCCGCTAAAACTCGATATGCCGCATCCGCCTTTTCTGCTTAAGGACCTATATGTTTGACCGCCTCGAACAACTCGAACAACGTTACGAAGAGCTTGGCGTCCAACTCTCCGACCCCGCCATCGTCAACGACCAGGACAACTACCGCAAAGTCTCCAAGCAACACCGCGACCTCGAAGACACGGTCGAAAAGTTTCGTCAGTACCGCGCGCTCAAGCAGGGCATCGCCGACGCGAAATCCATGCTGACCGAAAGCGACGCCGACATCCGCGCCATGGCCGAAGACGAGATCGCGCAGCTCGAACCGCGCCTCACCGCCGTCGAAGACGAGATCAAAGTCCTGCTCCTGCCCAAAGACCCCAACGACGACAAAAACATCGTCATCGAGCTCCGCGCGGGCACCGGCGGCGACGAGGCTTCACTTTTTGTCGCAGAAATGTTCCGCCTGTATCTGCGCTTCGCCGAGCAGCACAAGTGGAAGGTCGAAATCCTCTCTCAAACCGACTCCGACGTGGGCGGCCTCAAGGACATCACCGCCATCTTCGAGGGCAACAAGGTCTACTCGCAGATGAAGTACGAGTCCGGCGTCCACCGCGTGCAGCGCGTGCCCGCGACCGAAACCCAGGGCCGCGTCCACACGTCTGCGATTACTGTGGCGGTGCTCCCCGAAGCCGAGGAAGTCGATATCAAGATCGAAAATAAAGACCTCCGCATCGACACGTTCTGCTCGTCGGGACCGGGCGGGCAGTCGGTGAATACGACCTACTCGGCGATCCGCATCACGCACCTTCCCACCAACACGGTGGTCAGTTGCCAGGACGAAAAATCGCAGATCAAGAACCGCGAAAAAGCGATGCGCGTGCTGCGCTCACGTCTCTACGAAGTCGAGGCGGAACGTATTCACCAAATCCAGGCCAAAGAGCGCAAACAGCAGGTCGGCACCGGCGACCGCAGCGAAAAAGTCCGCACCTACAACTTCCCGCAAAACCGCCTCACCGACCACCGCATCGGCCTCACCAACCACAACCTCGCGATGGTGATGGAAGGCCTTCTGCAACCCACGGTCGATGCCCTGATCGCGTTCTACACCGCCGAGAAGATGAAGGGCGAACCCGCCGCCGCGTAAGCCACAAACAACTTTCGTTTTGCTGTTGCTCTTGCCTTTCTTTCTGCCATTCCCGCAGGAGACCTGCTTCTCGCTCGCGCCTCAAAAACTCCCAACTCAACGCTCGGCCGTCGGGAGGGAGCATAGGGATTCAGCCTCACGAATACCAGCACGCCAGGCGGCCCCTGCGGTGCTGGGGCTCTTTAAACGCCAAATGACCCACCGCCCTCCACGGGCGATGAGCCATTTCGCAATCTAAAAAATTACCGCCGAGCGAACTTTCGCCGCACAATCCCGGCCAGCGCCAGCATTCCCGATCCCGCCAGCACCAGGCTCGAAGGTTCCGGCACCGGGTTAGCGTTCGCCGTGTCGAAGGTTGCGCCACCCGTCACAGGCGAAGAGAAAATAGAACCCAAATTTTGTCCCGAGTTTGCAAAGGTACAGGGATTAATGGGCGTGCCCGAACAATTCGAACTGGTGAAGGCGACGAAATAGTTGCTCACGAAGTTCCCGCCCTGGAAAACCGGGATGTCATACGCATGGCCGCTAACGTCGTTCAAAAACAAGTCCATCGTGACGCCCGGACCGACGAACGAGAAGAAAAAGCTGTTTCCGAACGGCACCGTGGACTGCCCAATCAGAGGCGAAAAGCTGTTTCCTGGGAAGGTTGTTTGAAAATCGTACGTCCCCGAAGTGAACCCCGTTGTACCGCCGGTATAGTTACCGGAAAAATTGCACACCGAAGTGGTTCCGTTGAACGCGCAGGGGCCTTGCTGAATCTGCCACTGCCCGTCGAAACTGGCATCCGGCCCCAGACCCGTGGCCGTGTAATTCTGCGCGCTCTGACCCAGGCTGATATTGATCGTCGTCGCAAAAATAGGAGAAGTTGCAAAAAACAGGCCCGCGAACAAAATGCAGAGTTTCGCTTTCATAGTGGTCTCCCTCTAAAGTTGTATTCTCAAAGCGAGAGAAGACTAGCACACAAATCTGCAAATTGTCACATAAATTATTCGTAAAAAACGCATTTTCACATTGGGTTCGCCCGTTCTTCGCTGTCAACCTATGCCCGATCAAGCCTCGCGACCCGAATCTGCGAAGAGTGGCGGCATTTCGCCCTTGCGTTCTTTCTGTCATTTTCGCAGGAACTGGCTACCCGCTCGCACCCGAACGCCGTCAACCGCAACTGCTCTTCGCGGAACTTTGCGTTTAAACTTCGCGAACTTTGCGTCAAGGCCCTACCGCGCCCCGAATCTCCGCCGAATCGTCATCGCGACGCCCAGCAGCCCTGAACCGGCGAGCACCAGGCTTGACCGCTCCACGAGCGTTGCCTTCGAGGGTTTGGACGCCGTTTCGACACCGCCAGGCCCCGCCGCACCGCTCCCATTCTGTTCGGGAACGAGGAAATCCATGCCCTCGAAACTGACCCGTCTCGGCGGCGCGGACGCCCCGAATCCGCGATGGGTCCCGTCGACCGCATCGCCATAGAAGACGGCCGTGAAGCCCTGGGTCATCCCGAAGTCGGGCAGCGCCGGACTCGTCAAGGAAACATTCGTGACCGTCACCGGGATCTTCGGGCTGTCCCCCACCCAGTTGACGCTACCGGCACCGCGCACTGTTTCAGTCGTCCGGGCGCTGGGCGTAACGAGCACCGGCACCGGAGTAACCAGGACGGTCGCGCGCGAGGGCAACCCGGCCGATAAACACAGCGCAAAACCTGCAAACAAGACAGGGATTCTCTTCATGGG
>JALYTE010000131.1 GCA_030854435.1 Acidobacteriota bacterium
TCTGACAACGCCTTTCTACCGCGATGGGCGGCTCTATGTTCGGAAGGTCGAACATAACGTAGATCGTTTTTCGAAGACTCCGGCGGCGGGGATGATCGCGCTCGGCGGCAACGGCGAAGCGCGCGGAATTTCCGACGACGAGACCCGTGAGACACTGCACGCGGTCGCGCAGACTGCGGCCCGGGAGAAGGTGCTGATCACAGGCGTCTCGCGCGAAAGCGTGCGGTGGTCGCTGGCGATTGCAGAGGCAGCGGCCAGCGAAGGTTTCGATGCGGCGCTGGCCCATGCGCCTTCGAGTTGTAGCGCGGTGGAGAAGTTGGTGTACTTTCGTGCGCTGGCGGACGCGTCGCCTCTGCCAATCATTTTGAGCAGCGGAGCTGGCGCAACGGCGATTTCCGAAGCGTGGGTCGCGGAGTTGGCGAGACATCCGAATGTGATCGGGATGGTCGACGCGGCGCTTTCTCTGGCGAGGTATAAAGCTCTCATTGATTCGACGGCGGACGTCGCGCGCGAAGTGACGGTGACACAGATTTTCGGCGCGGTGACGGGGCGAATGCGGACCGCGGAAAGCACGGGGCCAGCTACTTTTGTTTCCGCGGACACATTGGGATCGGGCGGCAGTGCCGTTGCAGTCGCTCCGCCGCAACCTGCGTTGAAGACGCGCTCGAAGAAGGTCGGATTTCAGATGCTTGCGGCCGGGAGCGTGGACATGCTTCCCCTGCTGCTGGCGGGCGCTAGCGGCGCTGTTCCTGCGCTGGCAGCGTGCGCTCCGCAAGCGTGCCATGAGGTCTACGCGGCGTGGAAAGATGGCGATCCGGACCTTGCCGCTCAGAAATCGCTACGAATCGCCGAAGCGACAAAGTTGCTGAATGAGGATCTCGGCATCGCGGGCTTGAAGTATGCGTGCGACCTGAACGGCTATTACGGAGGAGCGCCGCGACTGCCGCGGCTTCCGCTCGACGGCGCGGCGCGCACGCGGGTAGAGCACGCTATGCGCGAAATTCGCAACTAAGCTCTTTGAACTCCTTGCTAAATCAGCCTACGAACTCCACCGTCCCACGGCAAACAATCTCCGCCGGCCCGGTCAGCATCATTTCACTTTGCGTGTCTGCCCACGTCACGCTCTGCGGGCCACCCGGAGCCAGCGCCGTCAATGCGCGCGCCGCGCAGCGCAGACTCATCGCCGCAGCGCTCGCGGCACAAGTCCCCGTGCCCGACGACATCGTCGGCCCACACCCGCGCTCATAAATCCGAAACGCAATCTCACCCTCGCCGAGCACCCTCACAAACTCTACATTCGTCCCATGCGAAAACAGTTTGCTGGTACTGATCTTCTCGCCCAACTCTTGCCAACCCATCCCGTACGCGCCGAAATCTTCACGCTCGGTAAAAACCACGAAATGCGGGTTTCCAACATCGACCACCGCCCCCTCAACCACGCGCATCAGCCCCTCGATCTCGATGTTCCGCTGCATCACGCGCGGCACGCCCATCGCACTTTCAATCCACCACTCCGCCCCTTCGCGCCGCGCTTTATCTCGTACCACGCGACACGTCCGCACCCCGCCCTGCGTGCCGAACGCGACCTCTTCGCGTCCCTCGCTCTGCGCCAGCCACGCCGCAACGCAACGCGTCCCATTGCCGCTCAACTCCGCCTCGCCGCCGTCCGCGTTGAACAGCCTCAGGAAGAACGACCCGTCCGCGCGCCGCTCCAGGAACTCAATCCCGTCCGCGCCAATACCCGTGTTCCGCGCACACAGCTTCTTAGCCAGCGCCGCATGGCGTCCATCGGCGGCCGCTTCTTCGATCACCAGAAAGTCATTCCCGCACGCATGCGCCTTCACAAATCCAATGCCGCTCACTCGTCCTCCAGGTCGCGGAACACGGCCACTTGGTCAGTGCCGTCGTTGGCCCGCAATTCATTTAACAGCTTTTTGTGCAGCTTTCCGGTAGCCAGTACTGAAAACGAAATGCGCTCCATTCCCGCGACATTGTCTCGATCCACCACATTCAATCGCAACTGCGCGGCGTCGAGCACTCTGAGCACCGACACAAACATCCTGTGCCGCGCCTCTTCGCGAACCTGCGCCAGCGCGTCCGCGCGCGCCGCGCCGACAATGTCTTTGCTCAGAGCATTGCCCACATCCGCGCGCACCTCGTACAACATCGGGAACCGCTTCCATCCCAACTTACCCTCCAGCGCTCCCACGGCCTGCAACGCGATCAGCAGAATCGCCGTCGCAAACGCCGCGACGGCATATAACCCTGCGCCGCACGCCATCCCCACCGAGGCCACCACCCACACCGTCGCGGCGCTGGTCAGCCCAACCACGCGGCTCTTGGTATGCATTATCAACCCCGCGCCCAGAAAGCCAATTCCTTGCACGATGTTCGAAGCCACCTGCCCTTTGTTTTGCCCAATGTCGCCAGCCAGCACCGGGCTCAGCAGCGTAAACAGCGCCGATCCGATGCAAATCAGCATGTTGGTGCGCAGTCCCGAATCCTTGTGCCTGTACTCGCGCTCGATGCCCACCAGCCCGCCCAGCGCCGACGCCATCAGCAGGCGCTTGAGCGCGGCTTCGGACAAAACCATTTGCTGCAGCGAACTGAAAGAGAGGTGACTCTGCAAAATCATCGTCGCAGCAGAATAGCAGCCGCGACCCGCCTCCGGGTGCGCAATCTGAAAAGTCGTCTGCGCTTGGGGAATAAAAGGGCGTCATCGGTCTCGATGACGCCCTTTGTAGCCCATTCAACCCTCTCCTCAGGCGACCATCGACATAGGGGCCTGCACGTTGATCTGGTCCGAAAGCTGGCTCAGCACCGCGTCGGCATGTTTCTCTTCCTCCAGCGTCTTCTCCAGCAACGCCGCATGTTCATTCTCGCCGAGGAGGCTCGCCCACGTCCGCAGCGTTCCATACACGGCGATTTCGTGGTGCTCCACTTTGTTGCCGGAAGCGATCAAACTGACATCGCGCAACGCGAGATTTTTCGCATCGTCCGCCTCGCTACGCGCTCCCGATATCAGGTCCGCGGTCACCTTGCACTTCAGGTCATCGACTTCCACTCGATCGGCAGTGAGGATACGTTCCAGACGCGAGACATGTCCCTTCGACTCCTCGAGGTGAGTGCGAAACGCGTCCGCAAGCTGAGGGTTGGTGGACGCCTCGATCATCGCTGGCAAACCTGTTTCGACAATCTGTTTTTCGCTATTTAAAGCCTTGCGCAGACCGTCGATATACAGTGTCCGCAAATCATTGATATCCGCTGAAAACAAGCCCATGATCATTCTCCTTCGCGCACAACTCGGCCAAGCCAGCGAGGCCTGCGAGTGCGATGCGCTTTTAAAACATTGTTAATTGTTGCGTTCGTCCGACCA
>JALYTE010000211.1 GCA_030854435.1 Acidobacteriota bacterium
TTCCATGGCGACGTCGCTCCACCCTTTATGACTCAAAGCAGACGGAAAGGCTACACCTTGCCTTCGCTCATCCATTGCGCCCAGGTGGGGCGCACCATCTCAAATCGATCCGTAGTCGAGGAATACCACCGCGCTGCATGCATGGCGCCAAACAGATCGAGCTTCGGCGCGTCGATGATCCCGTGACCCGCATCAACCACGAGATGATCAGAAACAAACGGAACGTGTCAACGATTCTGAGACAGTCGCATTTTGTATTTAGGCTTGAACGGTTGGCTGGCGGCTTGGCGGATTGATCCAAGTGACGATCGGCTTTGCAGGCGGTTCGGGCTCCTTTCTGACGAAGCGTTCGGGGTTTCTGCTGAAGGCACCATCGAGGGTTACTTGCCGGGCGGCATGGACCTGGTCGGCCAAACCGTAATGCACCTGGTCGGGCGTCATCAGGCCGATGCCAGCATGGTGATGGTCCTGATTGTACCAATCGAAGAAGCAGCGACAGAAGGCCTTTGCGTCCTGGATGCAGCCGAAGCGCTGCGGAAACTGCGGCTGATATTTCATGGTTTTGAAGTGGCTTTCCGAGAACGGGTTGTCGTTGGAGGTGTGCGGCCGGCTGTGGGATTTGGTGACGCCGAGATCGGCGAGCAGCAGTGCCGTGGCCTTGGCGCGCATCGGACCGCCACGGTCGGCGTGCAAAGTGAGCTGGCCTTTCGGCGCGGGATGTTTGGTAGTGGCGTCCTCGAACAACGCGGCGAACAAGGTGGCGCTTTCCCGGTCGGCGACACACCAGCCGACGACGCGCCGGCTGAAGATGTCGATGATGACGTAGAGATAGAAGTAGGACCATTTGGTGGGTCCCATCAATTTGGTGATGTCCCAGGACCAGACCTCGTTGGGCGCCTGCGCCAACAGCTCCGGCTTCTTGTAGACCGGATGCCGTAGCTGCTGGCGCCGCTCCCGGACCTCCTGGCTGGCAGCCAGGATGCGGTACATGGTGCGGATCGAGCAGTGGTAGAAGCCTTCATCAAGCAGGCAAGCATAGATCTCGGCGGGCGCCTGATCGGCGAAGCGCGGTGCGTGCAGAAGGTTCAGTACGATTTGACATTCGGCGGCATCCAGGGCGCGGCGTGGCTTCGGCCGGGGGCGAGGCATGGCCTGTGGCCTCGCCAAATGCCTGCGCTGACGATAGACGCTGGCGCGCGAAAGGTTCAGAGCCACGCACGCACTGGCGGTGAGGCCAGGCGTCGGCGCCAGCGCGACGACGGCATCGATCATGATGCGTCGTCGTTGTCTGTCGCCAGCGGCAGACCCAACAAGGCCGCAACTTTTTTTTGGATCGAGATGATCGTCTCGGCGTGCTCCAGCCTGCGCAGCAGCCGCGCGTTCTCCCGTTTGGCCTGCGCCAGTTCCGCCGCCATCGGATTACGCAGCGCGGGCTTCGGCCCTCGTTTGACCGGCGTCAGCCCGCCGAGCGCGCCAGCGGTGCGCAATCCGCGCCAATCGCTCAGGGTCGAGGAATACAGGCCTTCCCGGCGTAGGATGGCACCGGTGCCGCCTGCGGGTGCGCGATCGATCTCCGCCAGTATCCTTAGCTTGTCCTGCCCGGTGAACGTCCGTCGGCGCGGCCGGTCCGGTAGTTCGGGAGTTGCCGCCGCTGGGGCTGCCACGGCGTTCGGCGTCGAGTAAGCACGGAGGATTACTCCTCCGTGCTTCTCACAGAACCGGACATGCGGGCCCGCATCCGGCTCTTTGGATCGATTGATCAGAACGCCAGCGATAGCTGGGTTGATACCTGCGGTTGGTTGATTTCGTTCCAGCATGCGGTGAGCGAAGTCATCCGTCCCGTGAACCAGGACGGTGGATAGGCTCGCGTCATCGCTGGCCGGTTCGATTTCGCCCATGCTCCTTTCCCGCAGTACGCGCAGCTGGCAGCAGCACTGAGGCTGACGCCTTTTGCTTTCAGGTGACGGAGCAAGAAGCGTGGCCGCTTCTTTTGTCGGACGATAATCGCTCTGATCCGGCGGCGGATGTGAGCGTCGATTACGCCCAATCCTTTGATCGCCTCCGGCGTGCACAGCCGGAAGTGCGACATCCAACCAGTCAGGTAGCGGCTGACATCTTCCATGCAGGCCGTGATGGATCGCCCCCAGTTTGGCGGCGTCATCTCCCGCATGGTCGCCTTCAGTCGTTGTTCCGCTTTCCTTGAAGGAAATATGGCGACTTCGTCGCCCTCCTTCGCGCAGCGGAAACGAAAGCCCAGAAAATGAACGTCGTCCGGCTTTCGCACGTCACTTTTCTCCTCGTTGATCTGGAGCCGCATACGCTGCTCCAGAAATCTCCGGATCGATGCCATGACGCGCTGCCCGGCGCGTTCGCTCCGCACGAAGATGTTACTATCGTCGGCGTAGCGGACGAACCTCAGACCCCGCCTCGCCAATTCGCAGTCCAGCTCGTTGAGAACGATGTTGGATAGCAAGGGCGAAAGTGGGCCGCCTTGTGGCGTTCCTTCCCGGACTGCGACTCTCGTCCCATCCGGCATCACCACCGTTGCCTGCAGCATCAGGTGAACCAGTTTGATTATCCGCTGATCCTTCACGCGCTCGGCGATTCGAGCCAGCAGTCGTTGATGATGAACCCGGTCAAAAAATTTGGCCAAGTCCAAATCAACCACCGTTTGATAACCAGCTTTCAGGTAGCCTGTTGCTTCCGCAATGGCGGTATGAGCTCCGCGATTAGGGCGGAACCCGTGACTGCTGGGATGAAAGTGCGGCTCGTAGTGCGGCTCCAGTACTTGGAGTACCGCCTGCTGAACCGTCCGATCAACCACATTTGGAATGCCGAGCCCACGTTGCCCGCCTCCGGGCTTCGGTAGCCAGACCCGGCGTACGTCGCCGGGCCGATAGCATCCCGTTAGCAAGTCACGATGCAGACGGGCGATGATCGACGGTGCTTTCGCTTCCGCCTCTTCGACCGTCTGTCCGTCCACTCCCGGTGCCCCCTTATTGCGCACCACCTTCAGTAGCGCCCGGGCCAAGTTGGCTTCAGATGCTACTTCTTCGAGCAGTCGACTGGTGTCGACCACGCCGGTGCCGGGTCCTCTCGTCTTCTTGCTCCTCGCTTTATGCAGCAGGAAGCCGCGCCGCTCGGATGCGTCCGAAGGTTTGGTCGTCCCGCCCCCCGAAGGGCTGTCGGCGAACACGAGGTTCAATTGTCGTGGTCCCGTCTTTCTCAATCCATCTCTCCCTTTGCTCAACCGGCTTTCACCGGCGTCCTTGCTCATACGAAGAGATCCGACTTCTGCATGGGCGTCGACCCGTCGTCGTTGCCTCCTTCAGGTCTACCGCTCGCGCGGACCCACGCAGATCTCCCTGGGTAAGAAACACTGGATGTCCCGCGGCCCCCGCTCCCATTACCGCCTCGGCCTCGGTTGGATTTTGGGCATCGCGTTCGAAGACACGCTCACCCGGCCGATCCGGCTTGCTCAGGAGTTTACTTTCGTTCGGTGCCACGGTTTGCCTCGGGCTTCTTCCCCACACGGCCTCGCGGCGCCAGCAGATTGCCGTCTCACGACGCCGCCCCACTGCGTGCAGTTGCCTCTGGTGAAGTAGACCCCGGAAATAGGACCAGACGTTAAGGTGTGAAGCGTCCTGCTCTGTCTCAACCGACGGAGCACGGATATGACGAAGTCACGCAAGAAGTTCGATGCGGCATTCAAGGCCAAGATCGCCTTGGAGGCGCTGCGCGAGGTCGCGACGGTGCCGGAGCTGGCAAAGAGGCACGGCGTCCACCCGAACCAGATCTATGGCTGGAAGAAGCAGGTTCTCGACAATTTGGCGAGCCTATTTGCGCGCGGCGCGAGTGCCTTGGGGGATGGCGAGGAGGAGCATGAGCGCGAGACGGCGAAGCTTTATACCAAGATTGGGCAGTTGACGGTTGAAAGGGATTTCTTGGCCAGGAGGCCCGGGCGATGAGTGTC
>JALYTE010000245.1 GCA_030854435.1 Acidobacteriota bacterium
GGCCAGCGCTGCCGCGACAACTGCGCCGCGCACTGCGACTCCTCGCCAAACCGCAAACGAAACTCCTGCACCGTCAACATCCCGCTCTTCTTCATGTCCTCACTATATCGCTTTATCTTCGCCTGAGCAAGATGGATAATCATCATGTCGGAAAAGTGTATGGAAACGATACAAGTTATATTTGTCCGATTTGGAACAAGTCGTGCCTCGGCGGCTAAGTCGTCGGACGAATGCTGCACTTACCGCACAGATGAAACCGTGACTTAAGAGGCTGTTCACGATCTCTGTTTATGCCCGTAGACCCTGTCATCTCGACCGTAGCCTTCGCGCTTTTTGCGAAGGCGTAGTGGAGAGACCTGCATATTTTCCATGGCGGCAAGGATATTTCGGCTGCGGAGAGAAGCTGCGGGTCTCTCCACTCCGGCGCAAAAAACGCGCCTCCGGTCGAGATGACAGCTTTAGAGGAGAGCCAAGAGAATCGTGAACAGGTTCTTAAGCAAGCAAGCGTTTTTCAGTGGGCCGTGGCTCCGATGACGGCCATCATCCGCCCCGTGTGGCCGTGCTCCATGCGGTGCGAGAAGTAGCGGCGCTGGCCGTTCTTTTCCCGCGCGCACCCCGTGCATTCGCCCATCACCGTGATGTTTTTCGCCGCTATACCGGCGTCGAGGAGTTGGCGACGGTTCGCTTCCCATAGATCAATGTGGATCTGGGGACCGATGTTGGAGTGGCCGGGAGCGCGCGCCGTCATAAAAAGCAGAGGATATTTTTCGCGCACCGGGTCGGAGTCATACACCTCCGTGAAGAGTTTGGGAGCATAGGCGAACTGGCTCTCGAACTCGAAACGGACATCTTCGCCGACCGCGTAACAGCATGCTCCAATGCCGGGGCCGACCGCCGCAACAAGGTCCTTCGGCCGCGAGCCGTACCGCAGCCGCATGGTGCCGATGCCACGTTCGACGATGCTCGCCAGCGTTCCCCGCCAGCCCGCGTGGAAAGCCGCGACCGCGTGGGTGCGCCGGTCGGCGATCAGGACGGGGACGCAGTCGGCCGTCTGCACGCCGAGCAGGATTCCGGGCAGACCGGTCATCAGCCCGTCGCCGCGCAGAACGGCCCGGCCGTCGGGTTTCGCGAGCGGGCCGTGGTCCGCCCCAATGGCCCGAACCATTCCGCTGTGAAACTGCCGCACCGTGGCGAACTGCATCTTCGTCTTCCCGGCAACAACCTCAATGAAGCGGCGACGATTCTGGGCGACGATGGCAGGGTCGTCCTCGCGGGTCCAGCCTAGGTTCAATTCGCCCATTTCGCCGTCGCCATACACGGTCGAAGCGCCCCCCTGGCGGGTGCTGAAGCCGGCGCGCAACCACTGGAACTCTTTCCAGGCCGGAATGCCGACCACTCCGGGGATACCAGGCAGGAGTTTTTTCGCCGCGGCGGCGGAGGAACGCGGGTGTTTCACGCGCTCGCCGCGCTTCCAGGAGTCCGCGCGGGTCTTGCGGTTGCCGTGGGTGAGGCCCACGTTCGCGAGGATGTCGTCCACCTCGCCGATGGCCTCAGCGCTTTCCAGCCAGTCCTTCATGCACCGATTCTATCGGTGCATGTCTTGCTTAAAGAATCTGGGCCCGCTTTCCAGCGGGCCCATGAGAGGCTTTGGGGAGGGATTTTACTGAGGAATTTCGGAAGGGGTTTACCCAACTACGGGCAAAAATAGGATATTGCTTGGTGGGACGGATTGAATAGCCTCTCGGTTCTTAGTTGGATGCACGGGACGGCCCGGGGTTGCATTGCGTGGCGAAAAGTCCGGGGACAGGGCCCATCTTTCTTGCAATTTATGTGACGATTCACGAATGGCCACGTCGAAACTGTCGTAAAACTATGGAAACGCTGCCCTGCGAGGTTGCATTCAGGCCCGTTCAGCGGTACGATACCGCGATTGCACAGCATGCCAATACCTAACCAAATCGCCTCCCACCTCCTTCGTTCACGCATCGGCAAGATCTGTGTTGCCATCGCCGCTTCGACTGTCGACGAGATGCTCGAAAAGGCCGCCACGGTCTTAAAAGAGGCGACTTTTATAGAGTTTCGTCTGGATTACCTTCCCAAACCGGCCGCCGCGTTGCCGCGCCTGAAGCAATTTCTGGCCGAGAACGGGGCCGCGACCGCTGTCGCAACGTGCCGGTGCGAAGCCAGCGGCGGGCGGTTCAAGGGTTCGAATACCGAAGCGGCCGATATTTTATTTCGGGCCGCCGAAGCCGGTTTTCAATTGGTCGACGTGGAACTTCAGTTGGCCGAAAAACTCCCCAAAGCGACGCTTGAAAAACTGCGCGCTACCGGGGTCGCGCTGATCGTCAGCTATCACGACTTTCATGCCACCAAGGATCTCGACGGCATTCTGGCGCGCATTATGAAGTTCGCGCCGGAGTTCATGAAAATCGTGCCGACAGCTCGCTCGCTGGCCGACAACATCACTTTGATGCGGTTCCTTGAGCGGGTCGAGGACAGCCACAACGCCAGCGTGGTCGGCATCTGCATGGGCGAGGCGGGCGTGATTTCGCGCATCCTCGGCCTGCGCGCCGGTTCGGCGTTTACCTTCGCGGCGGCGACCGCGGGCGACGAGACCGCGGTGGGGCAAATCCCGGCGCGCACGCTGCTCGAAACCTACCGCGTCGACCAGGTGGACGCCGCGACCAAGGTGTACGGCGTGGCCGGGAACCCCATCGGGTCGTCGCTGTCGCCGCTGATGATGAACACCGCCTTCCGCCGCGAGACGGTGAATGCCGTCTATCTGGCGCTCCAGACCAGCAAGGCCGACGACCTGTTCAAACTGGTGCGCGAGATTCCCATTCAGGGCGTCAGCGTCACCATGCCGCTCAAGCAGGACGTAATTCGACTGCTGGAGCGGATCGACCCACTATCGACGAAAATCGGCGCGGTCAATACGATCTTCCGGGCGCAGGACGGCAAGTTTTACGGGTTCAATACGGACGTGGCGGGCATCATCGCGCCGCTGGAACGGCGCATGAACCTGGCCGGGGTAAAGGTGTTGGTGCTGGGAGCGGGCGGCGCGGGCCGGGCCGCGGTGTTTGGGCTGCGCGACAAGGGCGCGGAGATCTGGATACTGAACCGCACGCCCGAGACGGCGCAAAAACTGGCCCGCCAAGCGGGTGCGAAAACCATCAAACGCGAGGCCGTTGCGAAAGCCGGGTTCGACATCGTCGTCAATGCGACGTCCGTCGGTATGGTCGGGAACAAGGCCGCGCCGCTGCTCCAGCCGGAAGACCTGAACTGTCGATTGGTGTTCGACCTGGTCTACAACCCGCTGGAGACGCCGCTGCTGCGGATGGCGCGGCAGAAGGGCATCGCTGTCATTTCGGGCATCGAAATGTTTGTGCAGCAGGGCGCGCGGCAGTTTGAAATCTGGACGGGCAAGCCCGCTCCCGAGGAAGAGATGCTGCGAGTGGTGCTGCACGCACTGCGCCAAGCCGCCGAAGCCGCTGGAGAGGCCCCCGCGCCGCCGCCCTCGGTGACGCGGGTGGAGGCGCGCCCGAAGGCCGTCGAGCCGGAAGCCGCGGTTGCGGCCAAGCCGGTTGCCAAAGCTCCAGTGAAGGCTGTCCCGGTGCCGCCGAAGGCAGTTGCGGTTGCGGTTAAGGTCGCGGCCAAGCCGCCTGCAAAACCTGCGGCCCAGGCTCCGGCGAAAGCTGTACCCAAAGTCGCTCCGAAACCCGTCCCCAAGCCCGCGAAGAAGCCGGCGAAGGCGGCGAAAGTTCCGGCGAAGAAGAAGCCTGCTGCAATGAAGAAGGTCGCGGCAAAGAAGCCTGCGACAAAGACCGCAATGAAGCAGCTTGCCGCGAAGAAGCCTGCGCTGAAGGCCAAGCCAAAAAAGCGGTGACGTTGCGAATGCATCGTGTTCTGCTTACGCCCATGCTGGTGGTGGGCATGGCGTCGGCGGCGCTGGGGCAGGCTTCGCCCGATACTCCGCCCAGCGCCAACCCGGCGCGTCCGACCGTTACCAACCCGGCAACGCTGCCGCCAGTCGGCTATTTGCAATTCGAGCAGGGGTACCTGGGCTCGCTGAACTCTCCGAATACCGCAAGTCAGTATGGCGTGAATCAGGTCACAAAGATCGCGGTACATCCGCGCCTGTTGTTTGCGGTTTCCAGCCAACCGTTCGCGGTGAGCACGATAAACGGCGCTGCGATAACATCGCGCGATGCAGGGGCCGTGCAGGTGGGATTTCAGGCGGTGCTGTTCACTCCGACACTCGCCCAACCGCCGTCCAAGTCGTCCACGGACACGGCTCCGGCGGCTTCGACTCCCGCCGCTCCCGCCTCGGACGGGAAGTCGCCCGTCCCGACAGTAGCGGCCGGCTACTTCCACACCGTGTACTTAGGAACAGCGCCGGACGTCGATCTGGGCAGCCCCACCAACACCGCGTTGATGCTCTTGAGCGGCGACTTCGGCGGCTTCCATTACGATTCGAACTTTATCATCAACGAGCAGGATGGGAACAGCAACGTGGACGGGCACGGCGTTCGCCGGGCGCAGTTCGCGCAGACGCTTTCGGTGAACCACAGCGTCTTCAACCCCAACCTGCAGCTCTCGGTCGAGGTGTACCACTTCACGCAGCCGCTGGTGGGTGCGACTTCTTCAAGCCAAGCGGTCGCGCGCGCGAACCTCTTCGATGCGCTCATCGCGCCGAGTTATCAGCCGCGCCCCAACCTGGTGATCGACTTCGGTTTTTCGCATGGGTTTACGTCGACCTCGACGCGCTGGCAGAGTTTTGTGGGGTTCACGTATTTGCTGCCGAAGCGGTTGTGGCCGGAGCGGCGATAGGTGCAGAGGATTGTGGCTGCTTATTTCCCGTCGTCATCCTGCCCCTGACCCTGAGCGCTTGGTCACGATCTCGTTTGGCTCTCCCCAAAACTGTCATCTCGACCGGAGGCGCGCTTTTGCGCCGCAGTGGAGATATCCGCAGCTTCTCTGCGCTGCCGAATATCCTTGCCTTCACGGATAATCTACAGGTCTCTCCACTACGCTTTCGCAAAGTGCGCGAAAGCTTCAGTCGAGATGACAGGCCCACAGGGTTAAACAGAGATCATGAACAAGCTCTGAGGCAGAGAAGGGAAGGCCCCCGTACTTCGCACTTACGCGATGCTCTGCGCGATCCAGCCGCGCAGGGCGTTCATGCTGACTTCGCGGCCCAAGAACGCCTGGACGAGTTCGCGCGCTGGGCGCGTGCCGCCGGGTTCGAGCACCTGGCGACGGTAGCGCATCGCCGTCTCGCCGCCCAGCGAACTCTTCTCGCCGGAGCGGGCGAACTCCGCAAAGAACTCCAGCGCCATCACCTTGTCGTAGAGATAGGTGTAGTAGTTCGACGTGTAGCCGACCAGATGCGTGAAGGCCGCGTACATGCGGTTATTGTCGACAAACTCGTAGCTCGAAAAGCGGTCGTAGCCTTCGCGCAGCAGGGCGTCCAGATCGAGGCCTTCGGCGCGGCGATCATGCGTTTCCATCGAGTAGGTCGCGTACATCACCTGCGTCAGCGTGCTCAGCGCACGGCCATGCGCGGACGCGCGGGTCATGCGACGGACGGTTTCCACCGGGATCGGCTCGCCGGTCTGGAAGTGCTTGGCGAAAGTGCGAAGCAGATCGGCGTCCTCGAAAAACTCTTCGAGCATCTGGGAGGGGACTTCGACGAAGTCGCCTTCGGTGGCGATGCCGCTCTGGCCCGCCCAGCGCTGGCGTCCGCCCAGGACTTCGTGCATCAGATGCCCGAACTCATGGAAGTACGTCACCACATCGGAGTACTGCAGCAGCGCGGGATCGGCTCCCGCATCTCCCGAGTCGGTGGGTTGCGGAAAGTTGCACACCAGCGCAGCTTCCGGCACTTGCTGGCCGAGCACACCCGAGACCAGCGAACACTCCGAAAACCACTTGCTTTTGCCCTCGCGGGGGTGCATATCGAGGTAAATCCGACCGACGATGCCGTCGGATCCGAGCGCGTCCAGCACGTCGAAAACCTTGACCGAAGCGTCCCACGCCGTCGCATCTGGAACGCGCTCGAAGCGCACGCCGAAGAGCTTTCCGGCGGTGGCGAGAATGCCCGCCTCGACCTGCTCGTAGGGGAAGTAAGGACGGACGCTCTGGGAGTCGAAGTCGTAGCGGGCGCGGCGGTACTGCTCCTCCCAGAAGCGGGCGTCCGAGAGCGAAAGCGGCAAGGCCCCAGGGTCGCGTTCGCGAACAAAAGCTTCAAGTTCCGCAAACTCGTGTTGAGCGGTCGCGCGCGCGGCCTGCTCGACTTCGGTGAGGAAGCTGCGCATGTTGGCCGCGGAACCCATCATTTGGTCCACCGTCGCGAGATCCGCCCAACTACGGAAACCGAGCAGCTCGGCCATCTCCTGCCGCAGCCCTAGCAAGTCGTGCAGCACCTGCTTGTTGGCCGGATAGCCGCGGTCGTTGTAGGCCAGATACATCTGGCGGCGCAGTCGCGGGCTGGCCGCATAAGCCATCACCGGCGACATATCGGGTGGGTCGGTCGTCAGGACGACTGCAGCGTCCGCCGTCAGTTCGGCGTCGCCGGAAGGCCGCACGCCGTGGCGCGCCAGGTAGTCCGCAGGCAGGCCGGCCAGCTCGTTGGGGTTCTCCACGACGATCTTGCGGACATCGTCCTGCACGGTGCGGCTGAAGGCCATGCTGAGTTCGGTCATGTGGTCGGCGAGTTCCCGGACTTTGGCCCGTGTAGCATCGTCGCGGTCCACGCCGGCCAGCTTGTAGCCCAGCAGCGTGCGCTCCATGTAGTAGCGCGTCGCCGCGTCCTCGCCGCTGACGTCGACCGACTCCAACGCCCGGTAAACGGCGGGATTCAGGCCCAGCGCGACCGCTTCGGCGCTGACCGTCTGGGAGAGTTCCTGCGCGGCGTCGCGCACCCCGGCGGAGGGGTGGACCATGAACATCACGCCCGTCTGGTTTCCGGCCAGGCGCAGGTGCCACTGCGCGCGGTCGAACGAGGCAAGCGTATTCTCGACCGTCCGCACTCCGTCCGCCGCCAGAAGCTCGCTCACCTGCGCGCGCGATGCGGCCAAATGCTTTTCGACCCAGGCGCGGGCAACCTCCGGGGTCGCTGCCCCATTCCAAACATGCAGATCGCTCCACGAATTCGCCCGTTCCAAATTGCGCCTCCACTATGTTGCATGCTACTTCAGGTCGAAGAGCGTTGGCCGGATCCGTGCGCTGAGAAGCATTTCGCACACGAAGGACTTTGTTTATAAGTTGCCGGCACAGATTCATTTTCACGGCTGACCGCAGAATTCCCTTTACGGGAATCGAACGTTAACCTAGGCTCTACTCAAGCTTCGTCCACTTTTCCGGATAATTCATCGCACCAGGAGCCAATATGACTTCCAAGCATTGCACTCTTCGCGTTAGCGCCCGCGTCGCCCTCACCCTGGCAGCCGGTTTTGCCGGTTCGTTGCTATTGGCCGGTTGCGGACTGGGCGACGCTCCCATTTCAAACAGCACCCTGTCCGCGGCCTCCTTCAGCGGCAAGATCAACGGCGGGCCGAACCCCATTGTGGGCGCTACCGTCAAGCTCTATACCACTGGGACGGGACCGGGCAATGCGACCAATGGCGGATACGGCGTGGGATCGTTCGTGCAGGAAGCCAATGCCGTGAGCGGCCCCGGCCGGGACACCGCCGCCGATGGCAGCTTCACGTTCGCTGGCGGCTATCCGTGCCCCAGCGGCCAGTTTCTATATATCGTCAGTGCGGGCGGCGACACTGGCGCGGGTTTCAACGCCAAGACGTTCCTGGTCTCCGCACTCGGACGTTGCGACGACCTGTTTTCGGGCGGCCAGTACATCGGCGGCTTCATTTACCTGAACGAATTGAGCACGGTCGCGGCGGCCTACGCGCTGGGCAACTTCACGACCATTACCGGCCAGGGCTTCTTCGCCCAGGTTGGCATCGGCGCGCCGAGCAGCAATAACGCCGTCAACGGTTGCGTGGCCAACGGCACTAGCTGTCCGACTACTGCCGAAGCGGGTTTGCGCCATGCCTTCCAGAACGCCGGCAACCTGAAAAACCCGTTCTCTCCCGTCGCCAATTCGATCCTGCCTCAAAACGCTTCGGCGCAGGTGCCGCTGCAATTGATCAATTCGATCGCCAATACGGTAGTGTCCTGCGTGAACAGCAACGGCAACAGCAACGCCTGCCGGGTGCTGTTTGGCGCGACCAATACCGACTTCAGCAATGGCAACACGTTCCAGGCGCTGGTCAACCTGGCCAAGAACCCCAAACTCACCGGGACCCCCTTCTCGACCAGCGATTTTCTGGCCGCGGCGACCCCTCAGACCAGCTTCTACCAACCGTCGCTGGCCTTCGCACCACAAGACTTCAGCATCGCCATCTACTACCCGAAGCTCACGGGCAAGACGACGGGCGCGCAGGGATTGACGTTCCCCTTATCGGGCTCGCTGGACATCAACGACAACTACTACATCGGCAACTATGACTCTGCGGCGCTGGCCTCATCGAACCTCGCTTCGTTCAACAGCAACGGCACGCTGGTCAGCTTCACGCCGGACAGCACGACACTCGTTGCCGCCAGCGGTGTCAGCGCGGACGCCATCGGCGACGTTTACTCGGTAGGCTTTACGCCCAATCAGGGCGGAAACATCGATAGATTCTTGGTCGACAACGTAACTGGAGCGATCGTTCCGTCGCCCACTTCAAGGGGGATTGGGACCCCTCAGCCGATTTCTTCCGCGGTCGACCGCCAGAACAATCTCTGGGTTGGGACGCAGTCCAATGCCGCGATCATCGAAGTCGCGGCCAACGGGACGCTTCCGTTTATTGCGGGCGTCAACGCTCCGGTCAACGCCGTTGCTGTCGATCCTGACCAGAACATCTGGGTGACGAATTCGTCAGCGACAGACCCCGCGGCCAACGCGATCCTCGTGGTCCAAAACACGGGTACGGCCGTTGCCCCTTCGTATTCGACATCGAACATTCTCGGGGCCAGCATTCCTAACCTCGGCGTTTCGGGAGTCTCGTTTGTGACTGCCAGCCCGTACTCCGCTTACATTGCGAATTCGTCCAGCACGCCGGGGTTGACGCTGGTCGTTCCGACGGTTTCGGGCGCTGAAGTCACGAACCTCAATGTCGGCACGGCGACCTCGGTGGGGAATGGCCCGGTCAACAACCAGACGGACGGTAACGGCGTCATCTGGGCGGCCGACGGGGCCGACATTGTCGAGTTCACGCCCACCGCAAGCGTGGTCACGCGCCTCACGCCGTGCAGACTCGGTTCCATTTCGACCAGGCAATGCGAGGGTGTCCCCTATGCCGGCATCCAGAGCGTCTCCATCGACAGTGCCGGCTCGGTCTGGTTCCTCGCATCGGGTACGGGTTCCGCC
>JALYTE010000261.1 GCA_030854435.1 Acidobacteriota bacterium
CATTGCGCGTGCGCAGTTATTTAAAATAAACAAAGAGCAAGTCGCCATTCATGTCGCGCGACTGCACAACGCCGGAACCCAGATAAGACGCGCCCCAGGCGCGCAGAAATGCGGCGGTCGCTGCGCATAAAATCGCGAGTATCAGCAGGCTGATAGTCGCGGACGAGAAGCTGAACCAACCGCTGCGTTCGAGCCACGGCGTCAGCACCAGCCACGTAAATTCGTGCGAGTTGGGCAGCCAATAGAACGCGAAGCCGACAAAAAACAACATCCCATGGAGCGCGAACCGGTAGCGGTAATCGAGGGGCGCGGCCTTCATCAGAACGCATTCACCTGTAACGGCGCGGCCTCAGGCGCGACTGCGGTGAGAGTGTCGACCGCCGCCGGGTTGGCTTCGTCTTTGTAAATCACGCCACCCTTCATCACGAAGCGCACATGTTGCAGCAGCCGCACGTCGGCCAGCGGGTCGCCCTGCACGGCGATGATGTCCGCCCACTTGCCCGCGTCCAGCGAGCCGGTGCGGTCGGTCCAGCCCATGAGGTCGGCGGCGTTGACGGTCGCGGACTGCAGCGCGGCCAGCGGCGTCATCTTGTATTCGCGCACGTAGACTTCGACTTCGTGTGCGTTGAGGCCGTGCGGATAAACGGCCGCATCGGTCCCAAGCGCGACTTTGACGCCCGCCGCAATGGCGCGGCGATGGTTGGCTCGCGCGACGGCCGTGGTGTCCTTCATCTTCTGCTTGTAGAGCGCCGGCAGAACGTCGTGCTCGGCGTACCAGTCGTAGAGGTAGCTGGTGGGAACGAGGTAGGTCCCCTTCTTCTTCATCATGGCGATGGCCGCGTCGTCGATGTAGCTGCCGTGCTCGATGGAGTCGACGCCAGCCTCCGACGCCCACAGAATGGCCTGCGCGCCGTGGGCGTGCGCGGCGACCTTGCGGCCCAGGCGGTGCGCGTCGGCCACGATGGCCTGCATCTCCTCCAAGGTGTACTGCGAGGCCTGCGGGTCGTCGCCTTTCGACAGCACGCCGCCCGAGGCGCCAATCTTGATGAGGTCGGCACCATACTTGATATTCTGGCGGACCATGTGCTGGACCGCAGCGATGCCGTCGGCCACGCCCTCGCCAACGACGTGATACTGGTACGGCAGTAGGTTCTCGTCCATGTGTCCACCGGTGATGCCGAGCGGCGGTCCGGAAACTTGCATGTGCGGGCCGGGAATATGCCCGGCGTTGATCTCGTCACGCAATGCGACATCCGTAAAGTCGCCCGCGCCGACATTACGCACCGTCGTAAAGCCCGCTTCGAGCGTGACCTTCGCGTTCTCGACGCCGATGATCGCTTCCTTGCCGGGAGTCATCGAGAGTTCAAAGTACGGGTCGAAGTTGGTCGCGCCAGTGAGGTGCGTATGCACGTCGATGAGGCCGGGTAGCAACGTATACGCAGTGAGGTCGATCTCGCGGTCGCCGGGCTTCGCAGGTGTCGACGCAGTCGCGGCGATGCCAGTGATCCGGTCGCCTTCGATGACGATGGTTTCGGCGGCGGTCTCTTTGCCGGTATGCACGTCGAGCACATGGCCTCCGCGCAGCAGCGTGCGCGTCGCGGCGGGCTTGTAGGCGGGCTGGGCGAGGAGTGCGACGGTGTAGACCGTCAGTGGAAGAAGGGCGAGCGGGAAGAACCTGGGCATGGCGTACCTCGTGAGGAAATCGATGCACCCAGTCTACGTTGTTTGGGCGCGGACAGAAGAATTGTCATTTCGATCGAAGCTGCCCGCGATGACCCACTCATGCGGTGAGACCGCATGAATGGGCACCCCACGGACGATGCCGGATGAGGGTGAGGACGGTGATGTCGTCGGCCTTCGGCGTGGGGGCGCCGAAGGCCTGGACGCTAAAGGAACCTGCGGTCGATGCACGTGCGGGGTTTACCCGCTGATTTTCGTACGTGTAATGACATAAAGATTCCAGAAGTTTGTGAAAGATCGCTTTTTAGAGCAGAGAAGCTGCGCTCGCTCAGGAACTCCTCCAAATCTACGGTGTCGTCCGAAGCCAGGAAGTCGACGACGCTTTCTTCGCTGTCGTTCAAACGGCGATATTCCTCGATGCTCATGATCCTCCCATCAATGCAGCGTAGCAACATTAGTGCGTTGAGCTTTGGCTTTACGAAGCCGTCCACGGATTGATGACCGGAATATCCATCGCCACGAATGGCTCGGTGTCGCGCGAAGCCACGGTAAATCCGTGTACCGACGCGATGGCCGCGATCTGCGCGTCCGCAAACGAAACTGGTTTGCCTCTTGCGGCGGCCCTTGCGACAAGTTTGGCGTGCTCCTCGGCAGCTTGCCGGTCGAAGGGCAGCACGCGCGCGCCGATCAACTCGTTGAGCAGGTCATGGATCAGCGCCTCCATCTCTCTCTTGCGTCTGCCGGCGGGAAGGCACTCGACTCCGGTCAGCCACTCCGCCAGAGCAGGCGACGGAAGATGCAGGGCTTCGATTACCTGGGAATTGATCCATGCTAGGACCTGCGGCTCTGGCCGGGGCTTGACCGGCTCAGAGATGACATTCGTGTCGAGGAGAATCACTCTGTGTCCGGGCCGTTGAAGTCCGGGGCGTCGGTCGGGCTCGGGTCGCGTCTGATGTCCAGTTCCACTCCGCCGAACGACCGGCTGCGCTCGTAAAGCCAGGTTCCCAACTTGACTCTCTCTGGAGGTCGTACCACGTCTTCCAATATGGCCCGTATCTCCGCTTCGGCGCTGACGCCGTGCAATACCGCGCGCTGCTTGATCGCACGGTGCGTGGCTTCGGGGATATTCCTCACGGTAACGGCTGGCATGATGTCACTCCTGCGAAGATGATAGCACAACGATATCGATTATGAGAGAGTGATATCAGGTGCTCTGACCAAGGGCGGAGAGGATGGCGTCGAAGTCGTCAACACCGCTGTACTCGATGATGACGCGGCCCTTGCCCTTCTTGTCCTCGATGGTGACTTTGAGGCCGAGCGAACGGCGCAGTTGGTCCTGAGCGTCGCGGACGTTAGGATCCTGAGCGGCAACGAGTTTGGCCGCTTTGGCGCGGGTTTCGGGGTGCAACAGACCCTGAATGTAGTGCTCGGTGCCGCGTACGGAGAGGTGCAGCGTCAACACCTTTTGCGTCGCCGCGGCAATGGCCTCGGGGGATTCGAGGGCGAGCAGTGCGCGGGCGTGGCCGAAAGTGATCTCCCCGGATTCCACATTGAGCTGCACGGCAGCGGGCAGCTTCAACAGCCGCAGGAAGTTGGAGATGCTGGCGCGATCCTTGCCGGTGCGCGTGGCCATCTGCTCCTGGGTGAGGTGGAAGTCGCGGCTGAGGCGCTGGTAGGCGCGCGCTTGCTCCATCGGGTTGAGGTCGGCACGCTGTAGGTTCTCAACGATGGTCATTTCCATCGCCTGGCCGTCGGAGGCTTCACGGACGATCGCCGGGACGGTCGGCTTGCCCGCGCGCTGGCTGGCGAGCCAGCGGCGCTCGCCGGTGATGAGCTGGAATCGGCCGCCCGGAATCGCCCGCACGACGATGGGCTGAACGACTCCGGAGGCGACGACAGATGCGGTCAGCTCGGCGAGCTTGGCCTCGTCGAAGTGGGAGCGGGTTTGGAAGGGGTTGCGCTCAATGTCGCCCGTGGGGATTTCGAGGGCTTTGCCAGTGGCTGGCTCGGGTGGCGGCGGCGCGGCGGCGCGCGCTGGAAGGAGCGATTCGAGGCCTTTGCCGAGCGCACGGCGTTTGGGGTCGTTGTGGGATTGGGACATGATTGAGATTCCGCCTGGGTTGTTTGTGAGTTGCCAGTTACGAGTTGTGAGTTGCCAGTTTGGAGGCCTATCGTTTGAAGGGCCATTTGCGCTTGGAGGAGGATCCTTCGCCGCTGCTGGAGAGGAAGCGGGGCGGAGGAATGGGCTGCCTGGCGCGCGGCGTCGGCGAAGTCATACCGTTGCGGGCGAGGAGTTCGAGGGCGAGGTCGTGGTAGGCTTCGGCTCCGCGCGACCGCGGGTCGTAGAGCGCGACGGGCTTGCCGTGGCTGGGCGCTTCGGCCAGCCGGATGTTGCGGGGGATGACCGTCTTCAAGAGCTTCTCCCCGAAGAAGGCGCGCAGGTTCTCGGTCACTTGTTGGGAGAGGTTGGTGCGGTCGTCGAACATGGTCAGCAGGACGCCTTCGAGCGCCAGCGGCGGGTTGAAGGAGGCCGCGACACTGTCGAGCGTGGACATGAGCTCGGAGATGCCTTCGAGCGCGAAATACTCGGCCTGCATGGGGACGAGCAAGCCGTCGGCGGCGACCAGCGCGTTGAGCGTCAGAAGGTCGAGCGCGGGCGGGCAGTCGAGCAGGATAAAGGAGTACTTGGCGGGAACGCTGTCGCGAAGGGGCTGGAGCGCGTCGCGGAGGCGGTACTCGCGGCGTTCGACGCCGACCAGTTCGAGGTTGGCGCCGATCATGTTCCGGGTACCGGGAATGAGGGCCAGGTTGGGGACTTCGGTAGGCAGAGTGGCTTCGTCGGCGGTAGTCTCGCCGAGCAGGACGTCGTAGATAGACAGCCGGGATGGGGAGTCCGCACGGGAACCTGCCCGTCCGAAACCGAGGCCGCCAGTGGTGTTGGCCTGGGGGTCGCAGTCGATGAGCAGGGTGGCGAGGCCTTCGAGGGCGAGGGAGGCGGCGAGGTTGATGGCGGTGGTCGTTTTGCCGACTCCGCCCTTCTGATTGACGATGGCGAGGACTTTGGACATTGCGATGAGAGCTAGGTTAGCAGAAGAGCAGAGTGTAGAGGGAAGAGTGAAGAGCGTAGAGGAAAGAAAGCGCTGGCGCAGGGGGCGATGTTCCACGTGGAACACAGCTTTTAAGAGCGGACGCCCCTCTGCCGCTTTTCTCGTAAAGTCCGGATTTGATTGGACTTAAGGGAGGACTTGATGCGCAAAGTATTGATAATAAAGACCTAAGATCGTAGAGTCCTCATAAATATAGACTTATAGGCAAAGGGAGGTGCTGTGGGATTTGTTCGTCTAGTTCAATTGTATACCGGTTGTCAAGGGCCAATACGGTCTTGCTCCTTCCCTTCGTTCTACTCAGGATGAGAGCGCGAGAACAAGCAACAGCAGATTCCCTACGGAATGACAGAAAAGAAACAGATTCCTTACGGGAATGACAGAAAGAAGACGAGAAGAGGCGCGAGCTTTGTTGAACTTTACGGATTGCATGAAACGCGCCGCGCCCACATACTTCGATATGAACTAACTTGAAGAATCAGGCGGAAAAAAACTTTGAATACCGGTGTGGACCAACAGTGGCGGCAGTTGCAACAGCTATACGATGCGATGAGCAATAGCGAATTGTTGAAGCTGCATCGCGAGCGGGACGGGTTGACGGCGGTCGCGCAGCAGGCGGTGGATGCTGCGATAAGTGCGCGCGGGCTGAGAGCGGCCGACGCTGTGCCATCGGTGCAGGCGATGCCGGACCTGAATGCGGCGGAGGACGATCCGTCGCTGGTGGAACTGACGACGTTCCAGATCGCGGTCGATGCGGAACAGGCGCTACATGCGCTCGACGAGCAGGGGATTCCGGTGCGCATGGAGCCCGCGATGCGGCGCATGACCGAGGACGACCCGAAGATCAAAACGAATTGGTTGACCATCTTTGTCGAGAAAGCGCGGCAGCAGGACGCGGTGCGGGTGCTACGCGACCGCATGGGACTTTTTCCGGTGCCGATAGAACGCTCGCCGCTCGAAGAAGAGGTCGTGTACGGCGGCGACGCGGAAGAAACGCCATTTTTCGTCGTCGGCGAATTCGAGACCGACGCCGACATCGCGTTGGCCCGGAAAGCGCTGGCGGACGCCAATATCCGGTTCAACGCAAGCAAGGAGGCCGACGAGGCCGGGTCCGTGAGTACGACGATCGAGGTGCGGTTGGAGGATATGGAGCGAGCGCTAGAGGTCGTGGAGGCGGCGTTCGGCGAAGAAGGCTGACTCGGATCGAATTGAATCGCGCGTGAATCGTCAAATCGAAAGATTCAGGGGTGTAGCCGCATTTAGCGCGGCAACAACAACACCGGCGGGTTCGCAACCGCCACAATCTCCATATAAATATGCGCCAGCGCCAACGCCGCCAGCCCCAGCGCGACCGCCGATTCCACCACCGCAACCGGCAAATCGCGACCGGCCAAACGCGCGCCAAACATCCTCGTCCGATAGCCGCCATAGGCCCCAATCAGCGCTCCGCCGACCCCCAGCACGACCCCGCCTGCCTTCGGTTGTCCCATCACGGTCGCGACGATCACCCCTACCAGCGCCGCGAAACATGCCCGCGCCGCCATCGGCCCAACGTCCGTCCGGCTGGGCGCGCGCGGCAGCGTGTCCGCCACATATTCGCCCAGCGCCAACACGCTGAACACGATCACCGTCGCCAACTTCCCCGTCCACGCCGCCCATGTGCCTTCGACCGGCAGGTAGCCGAGATGCGCCGCCCAGCACAACGCGGCCATCGCCGTCATGGTGCGCATACCGGTCGCGACGCCGAGCAGAATGGTCCAGAACATTGGCTGTAAGCCCCCTAATTGACCGCCCTAGTGCGCGGCGACCATCTGCTCCGCCAACTCGTGCAGCCCCGTCTGGTTCGCCGGCCGCGTATAGAACATGTGTCCGCCCGGAAACTCATGCACCGACACGCGCGCCGCATCGCCCATCGGCGGCATCTGGTCCACGGACAACACCGAACCCATGAAAGGGCAGGAAAGGTCGTTCCATCCATGCACGATCAGCACGCGCAGCTTGGGGTCGGCGGCCACGGCCTCGCGCAGGTCGGCCACCGCGCCGCTGCGCAGGTCGCTCTGCCTGTCCCACTTCTGGTTCACGTCGCTCGACAAAGCATAGAAACGCGCGTCGGTCTTCCAACCCACGGTGTGCGTAATGAAGTCGACCATCGCCGTCGTCGTTGGCGCGATGATGCTCTCCAGAATCGGATCGCTCGACTGCTGCACGGCCGCGTACGGAAACGGATCGGGCGAGGTCACGTTCGAGTCGTACACGCTCCCGATCAACCCCTGCGAGCGATGCACCTCGCGCAGATAAGCCCGCGTGTCCAGCCGACCGCCGGAGTACTTCACAAACTGCGGATCGAGCCCCGTCATCGCCGTCACGTGCTCGATCATCGCCTGTGTCGCCGCCGGGTCGCTGCGCCCTTTCAGCAGCGTTTCCGCATACTCGCCGCGTGTGTATGCGATCACGTCCTGCATCGTCTGCGGCGTCAATTTGCCTTCGTTCTCAAGATGCGCCGCGGTGATCGACGGCAGCGTGACCATCCACGGAATGGGGGAAAGATTGCCGTCCCCAAACTGCGGATTCAGATACGGACTTACTAGCACCAGCCCATTCATCGCCACGCCCAACTGCGACTGCAGATAATGCGTCATGCGCGGCCCGCGGTACCCACCGTAGCTCTCGCCCATCAGATATTTTTTGTCCAGCAGACGATCGTTCGCCACCAGCCACTTGTAGACCACCAGCGACAGGTATTCGATGTCCGGCGTCGGGCCATAAAACAATTTCTTCGTCTCCGCCTCATCCACCAGCGTGCGCGAAAACCCCGTGCCGATGGGATCGATGAACACCAGGTCGGTAAAATCCAGCCAGGTGCCGGGATTGTCGATCAGCGTCGCCGGGTCGGACGGCGAATCCCCCACATTGGCGAACGAAATATGCTTCGGCCCGATGGCCCCCAGGTTCAGATACACCGAAGCCGCGCCCGGCCCGCCGTTGAGCGCGAACATCACGGGCCGATGCCCGCCTTTCGGCCCATCGAGCGTATAGGCCGTATACATCACCACGCCGGTCGGCTTGTCGTCATGGCTTTTGAGCGTAATCGACCCTACCGTCGCGGTGTAGTGCAGCGTGTGGCCATTCACCGTAACGGTCTGCGCGACGGACTTGTCGGCAGGCAGCGGATTCTTCACCGTCGGCGCGTCGGGCGAAGGCTTCGGAGTCCCCGGCGGCGGCGCAGTGGCACCGGGCGCGGGCGTCCCGTTCGGTGTTGTCGGCTGATCCGCGCCACGCTGACGCTGTGCGGTTATAGGGAAGACAAGAAGCAGGGCAACGGCAGGAACAAGGTAGCGCAGGGTCATACCAACTACTGTACCTCCTCTGGACGGGACTCATAGGTCGTCCTCATCTCATCGCGGCTTGCCAGCGGATCGCCCGCCCCCGCGCAACACCTCGCCAAACACCTCGCTGTCCACATTGCCGCCTGTGAGCACGGTACCCACCCTCTCGCCTCCGGCCGCACGGTCCTTCAAGAGGCCAGCCAGTCCGACTGCGCCCGCACCTTCGGCCACATTGTGGGTATCCACGAAGTAGGCCCGCATCGCGTCCTTGACCTCATCGTCATCGACCATCACAATGCGGTCCATCCCCGCCTTCATGATCTCCAACGCGGCGACATCCGGCTTCCTGCACGCCACGCCGTCCGCAATCGCGGTACGCGCGTCATGTTCAATCACCTTGCCCGCGGCCAACGACAGCGCCACCGCCGGGGCCTCGCTCGACACCACGCCGACCACCTTGGTCGCCAAGCCTAGCGCGTTGCGCGCCGCAATCGTCCCGCACACGCCGGAGCCCAAACCGATCGGCACGTAAACGGTTTCAAGATTTGGGCACGCCGTCAACATCTCCAGCGCATAGGTCGCCACGCCCGCCACCAGATTCAGGTCGAAGCTGGGCACCCGATGCCATCCGTTCTCTCGCTCCAGTCGCACTGCATGTTCGGTCGCAGCCTGAAAGTCCTCGCCAAACTCCACCAGCTCCACCCCCAGCGCCCGCATCGCCAGGTTCTTCTCCACGCTGTTGCCCAACGGGACCACGACCACCACGCGAATCCCCACCTGCGCCGCCGCGAACCCCAGAGACTGCCCATGGTTCCCCCGCGTCGCCGAAACCACCGTTGTCACCTCCGGCCGCTCGCGCCGCAGCCAGTCCATATACACCAGACCGCCGCGCACCTTGAACGCGCCTACCGGCGTATGGTTCTCGTGCTTCACCCAGACCTCGGCACCGGCCCGCATATTGATCAACGGCCAACTATACTGCGGCGTCGCCGGCACACTTTGGTGGACCAGTCGCGCAGCATTCTCAATCGCATTCAACCCCGGCAGTAAATCGTTCATCACATCTCTTTTCTATCAGTTCTCACGTCGCGCCGTTCCGTCAACCCTGCCGTGTGACCCACTCACAACCATCTAAAGCATTTTTTCTGAAGGTATAAGGCAACATTCGACGGCAGCCTTTGCGCATGGGTGGGGTAGAGGCTACACGGAGTACGATGACCCTCATGCCCAGCCATCTGAAGCGATACCAAACCCAGGGCGACGATCACTTCATCACCTTCAGTTGCTACCGACGGCTCCCGTACCTGGACAACGACAACTCCCGCATCATCTTCGAAGAAGTCCTGGAGCATGTCCGCCAGAAACACCAGTTCTTCGTCTTCGGCTATGTTCTGATGCCCGAACACGTACATCTACTCTTGTCCGAGCCGAAGAACTATCCTCTCGCCACGACCATGAGTGTCATCAAAACTGAAATCTCGAAGCAACTCAAAGGTGACCGGACCCAGTTTTGGCAAACCCGCTACTACGACTTCAACGTCCTCACTCACCCCAGGCACACGGAAAAGCTGAAATATATCCACCGCAACCCCGTCGCACGAGGTTTGGTCGAACGGCCCGAAGACTGGAATTGGAGCAGCTTTGACCA
>JALYTE010000264.1 GCA_030854435.1 Acidobacteriota bacterium
GAACCTCATCGCTCAGGGTGTCCGCGAAATCACCCTCATCGGCCAGGACACCACCTGCTACGGCGAAGACCTCGATCCCCAATTTTTCCCCCCAGATTTGTCATCTCGCCCGGAGTCCTTTGCCTCCCCAAATTTGTCATCTCGACCGGAGTCCGCGCTCTTTGCGGACGCAGTGGAGAGACCTGCAGTTGAAGCGGCCGCGACACTCCGCCGCTCCGAACTCGCCGACCTCCTCGAAGCCCTCGCCGCCCTCCCCGGCCTACGCTGGCTGCGCTTCCTCTACACCTACCCCAACAAAGTCACAACGCGCCTGCTCGAAACCCTGGCCCGCCACGACAACATCGCCAACTACCTCGACGTCCCGCTGCAACACGCCAGCGCGCCTTTACTCAAAACGATGAAGCGCGGCGGCAACGCCGAAATCTTTCTCAAGCTAATCGACAAAGCCAGAAAGACCGTCCCCGGCATCGTCATTCGCAGCACCTTCATCGTCGGCTTCCCGGGCGAAACCGAGCACGATTTCAAAACCCTCTGCGACTTCGTCCAAGCCGCCGAAATCGACTGGCTAGGCGTCTTCAGCTACTCCGACGAAGAGGGCGCGGCGGCCTTCAACATGGCTTCCGAAACGAAAGTCCCCAAGCGCACCATCGACTCCCGCCGCCGCAAGCTGATGAAGCTGCAACAAAAAATCAGCGCCCGCAAAAAAGCCGGGTGGATTGGCCGCGAAGTCGATCTCCTGGTCGAAGGCGAGAGCGAAGAAACCGACCTCCTCTGGGAAGGCCGCACCCTCCTGCACGCCCCCGAGATCGACGGCAAAGTCTTCATCAACGACTTCGGCCCCCACGAAACCCTCGTCCCCGGAACCTTCTACCGCGCCCAAATCACCGAATCCCACGACTACGACCTAGTCGCACGTATAGTCGAATGACTCTTGCTCCTTCCTTCGACGAACATGATAGCCTGTAACTGATTTTAGTTGCACGTGTGCAACCGGATGTACGGTCATAGTTTTACCCAGGAGGACCGTATGTCCAAGCACGAAAAAGCGCTCCGGCGACTTCTCTCCAACCCCAAGGACTACACCTGGTTGGAACTCGTCGCTCTATGACCGGCTTTGGCTTTGAATTGAAGAAGGGCAGCGGATCGAGCCGCAAGTTTCAGCATCCGCAATACGAAGTTTCGCATCGCTTGCACGAGCCTCATCCGAGCGGTGTTCTTAAGCAGTATCAGGTTCGCCAGGTCATCGAATTTTTGATAGAGGAGGAATATCTTCCATGACTCAAACCTTGCATCATCGCGGCTACGACGGCTCCGTTCTATACAGCGCAGAGGACAAGTTGCTCTACGGCCGTCTCCTGGGCATTCGGGATTCGATTACCTACGAGGGCAATGGCGTCCGCTCACTCGAGAAAAACTTCAAGGAAGCCGTGGACGAGTACATTGCCGACTGCGAGAGCGATGGCCGGAAACCCAATACGCCCTACAAAGGCAGCTTCAATGTCCGAGTCGCCGTCGAACTCCATCAGCGCGCCGCGCGCTTCGCCGAGCAAAACGAACTGGCGTTGAATACCGTCGTGCAAAAGGCCCTGAGCACATTCCTGAACAACGCGGAGGACCAGCCATGTCCCAAACCAAAACTCTCCACTGCCCGATCTGCCGCCAAGCCGTCGCGCTCGACTCGCCCAACGTCCCGTTCTGCTCGGACCGCTGCCGCCTGATCGATCTCGGCAAATGGGCCTCGGGCGACTACAAGATTACCTCGCCCATCCTCGACCCCGACCTGCTCGAAGACCTCGAACACGCCCAGCAGCAGCAACACCCCGTCGGGAACCCCGAGGCCGAAACCAAGTTCTGGAAAAACTGACCGCGCCACAACTGCGACTGCCCATATCTCGATTTTGAGATGTGGGCATCGAGCATCGCCCGACTGCTCTCCTTCGCGCAACGTAAAATCTTCCCAGCGATGCCAACAGCAACACCCAAAACCCGCTGGGCCTGGACTCTCGCCACCTTCTTCGGCGCAGGCTTCCTGTCGCCCGGCCCCGGCACCTACGGCTCTATCGCCGCGCTCCTGCTCTGGTACGCCGCCGCCCACGCTTTCCATCCCACCGCGACGACCCTCAGCATCACGACCGCTCTCGCCGCAATAGCAGCAACCCTCATCGGCGTCCCCGCATCCACCATCGTCGCCCGCGAGTCCGGTCGCGAAGACCCCGGCCACGTCGTCATCGACGAAGTCGCCGGCCAACTCATCGCCCTCATCGCCGTCGCCTCCGACTGGAAACACGCCGCACTCTCGCTCCTCCTCTTCCGTCTCTTCGACATCTGGAAGCCGTGGCCCATCCGCCGCCTCGAAGCCCTCCCCGGCGGCACCGGCATCATGCTCGACGATGTCGCCGCCGGCCTCCTCGCGCTCGCCTGCGCCCAACTCATCGGCCACTTCATCTAACCCGCCACGCTGTCGCTTTTGTTATTGCTTTTCTTTCTGGCATTCCCGTAGGGAATCTGCTTTCGCCGTCTGCTCATTTGCATCGCATCACGCACGCGCATACCCTGAACTTCAATGCCCTTGCGCGACTACATTCCAAGCGAAACCCTCGACCCACACTCGCCCCACCTCACCGCCCTCTCTCCCAGCGCCGCGCTCCCCGGCGGTCGCATCGAAATCTCTGGCCCCTTGCTCGGCCCCGCCAACGACGCCCTTCCCACGGCCTTCATCGGCGAAACCCCGGCCCCCGTCACGCTCAGCCGCGCCACCCGCGCCGTCGTCCAAGTCCCCCAAGGCGCCATCGCCTCCGACCTGCATCTCCTCCACGGAAACGCGCGCAGCAACGCCCTTCCCCTGCGCGTCGCCGTGCCGCTCATCGAAACCGTCCTCCCCGTCGCCAACCCCGCAGTCGACGCCGACGGCAACATCTTCGTCATGAACTCCGGTCCGCGCGGCGAAAAAGTCGACGTTGCCATTTACCGCATCGACCGCGACTTCCAGGTCCGCCCCTTCGTCCGCGACCTCCTCAACATCTCCTCACTCGCCTTCGACAGCGAAGGCTTCCTCTACGCCAGCTCGCGCGCCGAGGGCACGGTCTACCGCATCTCCCCCAGCGGCGAAATCTCCACCTTCGCCGAGGGCATGGGCATTGCCACCGGCCTCGCGTTCGACCGCGAAGGCAACCTCTTCGTCGGCGACCGCTCCGGCACCATCTTTAAGATTGCGAAAACCCCGCCCAACGCTTCCGCCCTCGACAGCCCGATTCCCACCGGCGAAACCTTCGTCTTCGCCACGCTCGAGCCCTCCATCGCCGCCTACCATCTCGCCTTCAACAGCACTGGTACTCTCTTCGTCACCGGCCCATCCACCTCTTCGAGCCAGGTCATTCACGCCATCGATCGCGATGGCAACGCCTCCATCTTCTA
>JALYTE010000293.1 GCA_030854435.1 Acidobacteriota bacterium
CTCCTATGGGTTCGGCGCGTCCGAAGGGCTGCTCGGCCAGTTTTTGCAGGGGCGACGCGACAAGGTGATCGTCTGCACAAAGTTCGGCATTTTGCCGGTGGCCCGCAACTGGAAGCAGTTGGTAAAACCCGTCGCGCGCGCGGCAATTCGCCTCGTGCCAAGTCTGCGCCAGGCGGCCCAGCGGCAAGCAGCGAATCAGTTCAACGCGAACCAGTTTTCGCTGGCGACGCTGCAGTTGAGCTTCGACACCAGTCTGCGCCAGCTTCGCACCGACTATGTGGACATGCTGCTGATGCACGAGCCGCCCGTTTCGGTTTTCGCGCAGGAAGATTTGCTTGAAGCGCTGGCCCGATTGGTCGAGCAAGGAAAAGTTCGCATGGCGGGGATCGCCGCGGAGTCGGATGTTGTCGAGAGCGTCTTCGCGCAACGTCCGGTAGTGCTACGTTGCGCGCAGTTTGCCGTGAACCTGTCGAATATCGCAATCACCGCGCAGACGGCGCAGCAGCGTGACCTGTTCATGGTTGCGAACCATCCGTTCGGCGGGCCGACCGGCGTGGACGGCACACGCGAGCGGATTGCCGCGCTGGCTGCTTCTCCCAAACTGTCCGCTGCGCTGCGCAAGAAATTGACGAGCGACGATCCGCAGGTCGTGCCGGAGGTGGTGTTCAACACGGTCCTCGACGCGACAGGAATCTCGGCGGTCATTCCGGCGATGCTGCAGCCTGAACATATTCACGCGAATATTCGCGCGATTGAAAGCTGCCGGTTTACGAGCGCGGAGCTTTCCGAAATTCGCGCTGCCCTCTCAGCTTAAGGAAGTCTGAAGGAAGGTGCCGATTGAGAGCGAGGACTTGTTTACCGGAGTGGCAGCGAGCTTCAGCCCACGGTAAACGACACGAAAGCGCGATGGGCTTTAGCCGCGGAGGGTACGCCGTGGGCCTGCGCAGAGATTCCTTAAGCTGACGATTTAATGAGCAAATTCGCCAGCCGCAACGCCAGCGCCATCAGCGTGAACGTCGGATTCGAGCTGCCACCGGACGGGTAAACCGCGCAGCTTGCGACGTGAAGATTTTCGACTCCATGCACGCGGAGGTCGCGGTCGACGACGCTTTCGCGAACGTCCGTGCCCATGCGCAGGCCGCCCATCGCGTGGAATGTGTCGGCGAATGAGGGCGCTTCCTCCCATTGCCGCGGAGCCAGATCAAGGGCTTCGAGTTCTGCACGGACGATGGTCGCAAAGCGCGAAGCCGTGTCGCGCTCACGGTCGCCGATACGCCAGTCGACGATGGCTTTGCGCAGACCCAGCGCGTCTTTTTCATCGGACAAGCGAATGCGATTTTCGGCGCTCGCGGGTTGTTCGAGATCGATGTTCAGGCGCACACGTGCGCGCTTGCTGACGGCGCGGCGCTGCTTGAAACGCCCGTGGAACACGAGCCGCGCGACATCGCCAGAGCCGCGCAGCATCGGCCCGAGGTTTTTGCCGAGCGCCTCGCGTACCTGCCCGCGCTGCATCCCGCCCAGCAGATTGCGCACTGCGGCAGCGCCTGAATCTTCAGGTTCCTCGATGACGACATGGGCCATGACAGCCAGCAGTTTTTCACGCGCTCGCAGTTCGGGCGAGGCTTCGAGCTTGCAGGTGTGCAAGGTGCCCTCGACGACGAATGGGCCGAGGCGTTCGAGCAGCCGCTCGCGCTGCGGCGACTCGAACTCCGCGGCCGGCCACGAGATGTGGTCGTGGAAGTAGCGGCCCAGTTGATCGTGCGGGTTGGGGACTGCGGGTGTACTCAGCAGCAGGCGCGAACTTTCAATCGTGCCCGTTGCGACGATGAACTCATCGGCTTCGCAGCAAAACTCTCTGCCCGCGTAATCGACGACGCGGGCTGTGGAGATTCTTTTTTCGCTACTGCCCAAAAGCTCTGCGACATTGGCATGAGTGACGACGGTGATGTTCGGATGTGCGAGCGCGGTCTGACCAAACGTGCGGGCTAGATTGCGTTTTGCGAACGGAATCCACTTTGAAAATCGAAGCCGAATGTCGCGTGAAAAATTTACTGGCGGTCGATGCAGCGCGCAAAACAACGTGCGCTCGAAGGGCAACAGGTTGACGCCGAGCGTGCGTTGCAACTCCACGTAAAACGGGGTGACTTCGGCTTCTTCAATGGGCCACCCGAGCGATGGCGAGCCTTCGGGCGGCGTGAAAATGTCAGCGGTGTACGGCAGCAACTGCCCGCCCCAACGCGTCGACGATCCGCCAAAGGTTCTAAAACGACCCTCGGTAGTTCCGGCGTGGCGCGTGCCCACCATTTCGGCACCGTAGAGGCTTTGGCTGCGGTCCTCGAGTTCGAGACCGCCGGCTTCGAGCAGCAACACTTCGCCACTGCGCTCGGCCAGGCGGTTCGCCAGCAGCAGCCCGGCGATTCCGCCGCCGATCACACAGAAACGGCTGCAGAATTTGTGGCCAGATTTTGCGTGGTCGAGGTCGATATGCATCGTCCTATACGGTAGCATCGCGCTTTGGCGTAGGATGTTTGGCGAAGGACGAAATTTTGCGAGGGTGACGATGCAATCGAGGATTGTGGGAACGACGATGCCGGTGCTGGAAGTGCTGCTGCAGCCGGGCGAACAGGTGATCTCCGAGGCCGGCGAACTGAGCTGGATGACGCAGTCCATCAACATGACAACGCATACGCAGATGGCGGGTGGCGGCGGGTTCTTCGGCGCGATCAAGCGGGTGGCGGGCGGCGGGACGTTGTTCATGACCGAGTACTCGGCCTACGGCGCGCCGGGCGAAGTCGCGTTTGCGACCAAAGTCCCCGGGCACATTCTGCCGGTCGAGATCGGTCCCGGGCATGAGTACATGATCCATCGCCACGGGTTCCTGTGCGCCACGCCGCAGGTGCAGTTGAGCGTCGGCTTTCAGCAATCGCTGGGCGCGGGCATCTTTGGCGGCGACGGCTTCCTGCTGCAGAAGGTCAACGGCATCGGAACGTGCTGGCTGGAGTTGAGCGGCGAGGTGGTCATCCGCGATCTCGCAGCGGGCGAGACGCTGCGCGTGCATCCGGGCCATGTGGGCGCGTTTCAGGGTTCGGTGAGTTTTCAGATCACGACCATTCCCGGCATCAAGAACATGATCTTCGGCGGCGACGGCATCTTTCTCGCCGCGCTCACCGGGCCGGGCAGGGTGTGGCTACAGACCTTGCCGATTTCAATCCTCGCGCACCAATTGCAGCGCTATTTGCCGAGCGGGCGCGGCGAGCGGGCCAGAGACATGGGCGCAGCCGGTCTTGTCGGCGGAATTGTTGGGTCGATGTTCGATAACAACAGGTAACGACAACACCAGTTGCCAATGTTACGGGTTGGCTTCTACACTCGCTGGCATGAAGAATTTTGTGAGTGGCGTTGTGGCGGTTGCGTTGGCGTGCGGCGTGTGGAGCGCCGAAGCGCAGGATTGGGCGAAGGCGAACCTCGCGAAAAGCCCGCGGCATGGTGAGTACGTCACCATCAAAGAAGCCAACGGGCGCGCGCTACAGGCGTGGGTCGTCTACCCCGAGGTCAAGGGCAAGGCCTCTGTCGTGGTGATGATTCACGAAATTTTTGGGTTGAGCGACTGGGCCCGCGAAATGGCCGACGAGCTTGCGGGCGCGGGCTACATCGTCGTCGAACCGGATTTGCTGAGCGGCTTTGCGCCTCCAACGGGAACCGCGGCGGCCCCGGCTGGCGCGCCAATGGGCCACGACCACATGCAGTCGGGCGGAGGGGCGGGCGCGGCGTTTGTGCCTGCGACGCCCGGCGGCACGGCCGCGTTTCCCGACCAAGGCGCGGCGGTGAAGGCCGTCTCGTCGCTCGACGCGGGCGTGGTCACGGCGGACCTCGACGCGGCCGCCGACTACGGCAAGAACCTGCCTGCGGCGAATGGGAAATTGTTTGTCGCGGGTTTCTGCTGGGGCGGCGGCCAGTCGTTCTTGTTTGCGACCCATCGCAAGGACCTGAGCGGGGCGATGGTGTTCTACGGGCCTCCTCCATCGACGGAAGCGATGAAAAATATTTCGGCCCCGGTGTACGGGTTCTATG
>JALYTE010000304.1 GCA_030854435.1 Acidobacteriota bacterium
ATCCAGCGCCTTGCCCGTCCCGATCAGCCAACCATAGCCATGCATCTCGGCCATATAGTGCGAAGGCAACAGCACGGCGTTGTCGCCGGCCGCGTTCAGCTTCCCATATGTTCCATAAACAATCTTCGCCTCCGGCAGCACCGCGCCACTCTCGGTCTTGAAACTCTTGATCGTGAACTCGTGCTGCACCGGTTCCAGCGGCGCAGCCCCAGCCTGCCCCAGCACGGTCCCATAACAGCCAAACGCCAGTCCAGCAACAAACAAAATCTTCCTAATCATTAAGCGCTCCCGCAGCAATAAAGATGAGTGTCTTCCGCAAGACTAACTCACCACTACTCGGTCGCAACAAAGAAATCTTCACTTACGGAACTTCCCTGTCCTCCAACTGTTCCGTAGTGGACATAAGCACCGCCAGCGTCATACCCGGCAACTCGATCGCTTTGCCCTTGGCCCCAACATTCTCCCGCGAAACGAGGCGCACTTCTTCCCCCTCCAGCAGATACAAACTGGACATCTGTTCCCCAAAGTTCGCCACAATTCGCACCTCCTCGCGCTGCATCGTCAGGGTCTTACGCGGGCCGTCTGTAGACACCAGCAAATGATGCATGTCGCCGTCGTTCAACGCCGCCGTCGAGCGTCGCAGCTTGATCAGAGCTTTCGTCCACGCCAACATTTCAGCGTGTTTTCCCTCTCCAATTTCCTCCCAGTTCAACTTTGACTTCTTGAATGTTTCGACGTCCTCCGGGTTCGGAACTTCATCTCCGAAAAACAACGCAAAATCGCGCTTGCGTCCATCGGCGACCCGCTTCCGCATCTCATCGTCCTCGTGGTCGGCGAAGTAGAGAAACGGCGACGACGCGGCAAACTCTTCCCCCATAAACAACATCGGCAAATAGGGAGCCATCAGCACTATCCCGATCGCTACCTTCGCCGCATCCAGCCCGCACAGATGTTCCAGCCGCTCTCCCATCGCCCGATTCCCCACCTGATCGTGGTTCTGGTCGAAGTGGATAAAGTGGTGCGCGGAAAGGCCCTCCACCGGACGTCCATGTTTGTGCTTGCGATAGGTGGAATACCGTCCGTCGTAGACATACGCATGTTGCAACGCCTTGTGCAGGTCGGCCATCGTTCCGAAATCGTCATAGTACCCGCGGCCCGGCTCTTTCGTGTACAGGATCGTAAACAGCGAATGGTGAAAATCGTCGCTCCACTGCGCGTCCATCCCATAGCCCCGCGCCTCCAGCGGACGCACCACCCTCGGATCGTTCAGGTCGCTCTCTGCAATCAAAAAGAACTCCTTACCCACCGTCGCGCTCAACCGTTCCACCTCTGCCGAAATCTGTTCGATGAAATGCACCGCCGACCGGTCGTAGAACTCATGCACCGCATCGAATCGCAGCCCGTCGCAGTGGTAATCGCGTAGCCACATCAACGCGTTGTCGCAAAAGAAGCGACGCACCTCGTCGCTGCCGCCCTCGTCCAGGTTCACCGCCTCCCCCCACGGCGTCCTATGCTTGTCGGTCAGATAAGGCGCGAACTTGTCGGCATAGCTGCCCACCGGCCCAAAGTGATTGAACACCAGATCCAGGACCACGCTGAGACTTCGCGCATGGCACGCATCCACAAACCGCTTCAGGCCGTCGGGGCCGCCATAAGGCTCATGCGTCGCGAACAGCGCCACGCCATCGTAGCCCCATCCACGCTCGCCAGCGAACTCCGCTACAGGCATCAACTCCACATGCGTGATGCCGAGGTCGGCCAGGTAGTCGAGGTGCGGAATCGCGCCGTCGAACGTGCCCTCCTGGCTGAATGTGCCGACATGCACTTCATAAAACACGGCTCCCGTCTTCGGCGATCCCCGCCACAACTGGTCGTGCCACTCGAACGTGCTGTGGTCGTAAAGCCGCGACATGCCATGAACACCATTGGTCTGAGCGTTACTGCGCGGATCGGGATAGAGCGTCGGATCATCGTCGATCAGAAACGCATAATCGTCGCCATAGCCCGCACCGTCAACTTCCAGACTCCACCAACCGCGTTTGTTCGGCCCCTCCATCGGCAACACGCGATCGCCCAGCTTCAATGCCATCTTCTCAGCCCTGGGCGCCCACAATCCAAACTTGTGCATACACTTTCTCTCCTCTGAAACCTACTCATTTTGCTATTCAGTAGCGCAGATAAGGAATCTGCTTTTGGTGCGCCTCTATTATCAAAGGGATCAAAGACAATTTGTCTCTACCCTTCGCGCGTCAACAACGCCACCGGAAACCGCTCGAGCAATCTCGCCACGCTCATGCTGCTGCCTTCGAGCCACTCATCGGTCAACCAATTGCGCCATTTTCCCGCTGGAAGTTGCAGCGTCGTATTGCCCCAATTCCCGCCCAGCTTTAACATCCACCGCGGGGCAACAGCCAGCAGGTTTTCGCCTCGACGATACGCGACGACATGCTCTACACGATCGCCCGCGGCGGCTATGGGCGCATACTCCGCGTCGCTCCCAAACCACTCCGCATGCTCGCATCGCAAACGCAACGCACGATGTATCAGCCACAACTTCGGAAGCCCCTCATTCGCCCGCGTCATCACCGCCCCCACATCCATGTCACGAACTTCGGTCAGCAACTTGCGTCGCAACTCGTAGTCCACAGGCCGCCGATTGTCGGGATCGACCAACGACAAGTCCCACAACTCGCTGCCTTGATAAAGGTCCGGCACTCCCGGCGAAGTGTGCTTCAGCAACGTCTGCGCCAACGAGTTCACGCGCCCTGCATGAACGATCTTCTCGACAAACGCCTCCACCTCCGCGATAAACCCGCCATCGGACAGCGTCGCTTCGATAAAACCATTCACCGCGACCTCGAACTCCTCGTTGTTCGCCATCCACGATGTATGCAGCTTGGCCTCGCGCGTGGCCTTTTGCATGTACAGTTTTAACCGCTCGGCCTCGATAGGCCACGCCCCCACCATCGTCTGATAGAGCAACCACTCCGTGCCCTTGTCCGGCCACTTCCCGGTGCGAAACCGCGCATTGCTTTTAGACCACCGCATCACCGTCTTGCCAAAGTCTCGCGCGATCTCCGGCAACACCGCCAGCCTCGCGCGCACATCGTCGCTGCGCTTGGTGTCGTGAGTGCTCAGCGCCAGCATCGTTCCAGGATGCGTCTTCTGCATCTTCGCGTTGTAGTCGTGGAACTCCTCCAGGCTTACCCCATCGCGCCCCGGATCGCCCCCAACTTCGTTCATCGCGGTCAAGCGGTTGAAGCAATAGAACGCCGTGTCCTCCACGCCCTTTGCCATCACGGGACTGGTGAACTGCTGAAACCGCGCCACAAACTCGCTCTCCTTTTTCCCCCGCACCTTCATCGCCAGCACGTCGCGCATAAAGTCGAACAACGCGCCATCGATGTCCGGGCGATTGTCTTTTCCGCACTGCGCCGCGCGCTCTATAAAGCCGAGGTCCTCATCCGTAATCTCCTCGCGGTCGGGCATGACATACGTGCGATAAACCCCAAAGCACGCCGCAATTTCACGAATCGCGCGCCGTACCTCCGTGCGCGTAAAGTCGCGCTGCTCGCGGTTGCTCTCGCAAATATCGACAAATAGATTCGTCAACCGGTTCACGTCGCTGGCCAACCCCTCCTGCTCTACCACCAGCTTTTTATCGTGCGCGATCGGTGGAAAATCGGTCGCCTCTCCCGTAAACTTTCCATAAACCTTGCTCAGGCGCCTCATGCCGTCCGGATCGACGAGCAGCCCCAACGCCATGTTCAAGAAGCCGTAACCGCTGGTCCCTTCGATCGGCCAGCTTTCGCGCAGAAACTCCCCGCGCGCGAGGATTTTTTCGCCGACGATGTACGCATTCGGCGCGTGCGCGCGCAACCGCTCGAAATACTGTAGCGGATCGCGCAGCCCATCCGGATGATCGACACGCACACCGTCGATGACACCTTCCTTCAACCATTTGAGGATCAGCGCGTGCGTCTCCTCAAACACATATTCGCGCTCCACTCTCAACCCAATCAGCGTATTCACATCGAAGAACCGCCGGTATCCAAGCTGCTGGTCCGCGGTCTTCCAATACGAAAGCCGATAGCTCTGCTGGTTCAGAAAATCATCCAGTCCATCGCCGTTCTCATTCAGATCGCGGACCGAGCGGTCGATGGCGCCACAAACCTCCCGCTCCTCCGCGCACAACCGTTCCAGCAGCTTGTCCAACACGACCTTGTCACGATGGCGCGCCAGCACAGTGCCGCGGTCCGTCATGTCCGGCATCGGCAGTCGGCCGTAACTCGCCGCCAAAAAACTCAACGTGTCACTGCGAGCGCTGTCCGCGGCGCGCCCCAGTATCACCGGCAAACTCTGCGGCGCGACCGGCAGTGACTGCCCCGCCGCCTCGACCGTAAACGCGCTACCCTGCCGCGATACCTTGATGCCTCCCGACTCCAGCACGCGCCCATATTGATCGCCCAGAATCGGCACCAGCACCTTGTCCCGCAGTCGCTCTTCGGCGGAGTTCCAATCGATGTCGAAGAAGCTCGCGTACCTACTGCTCGTCCCGTTTTCAAGCACGTCCCACCAATAGCGGTTCTGCTCGCCCAGGCTCATGTGATTGGGCACGATGTCCAACACCTGCCCCAACCCAACATCGCCCAGCCGCTTGCAAAAACGCGCGTGCCCCTCCGCGCCCCCCAGCTCTTCATTCACCTTACGATGGTCCACAACATCGTACCCATGCATGCTGTTGGGCGCGGCCTGCAGGTACGGCGAGCTGTAGACGTGCGTAATCCCCAGCGCAGTCAGATAATCTGCAACCGCCGCTGCATCGTCGAACGTAAAATCCTTATGCAGTTGGAGCCGATAGGTCGACCCCGGAATTCGAATCATCGCTTCCTGCTCTCGTGGGGTCTAAGCGCAAAGAGATCGTCGCGGGCTAAACCGCCGGGCCGACAACCTTCCTTTGCGAAACTCCCTTAAATAGAGTCGCAAAGCAGCGCACGAGGTTGCACAGCAGCGGCCGCGCTACTTACCCTCGGCATGAATTTCCGGCTTCCACTGTCCCGAAAGCGTAAACGCAGCGTGCGCCAGCGCGATATGCGAAAGCGCCTGCGGAAAGTTCCCCAGCATCCGTTTCTCCAACAGGTCATACTCTTCACTCAGCAATCCAATATCGTTACGCAGCCCCAACAACCGCTCGAACATGGCCTTCGCCTCATCTGTCCGGCCCATCAAGTGAAGGCACGTCACCATCCAGAAGCTGCACGCTAGAAACACGCCCTCTCCGCCCTTCAACCCGTCATTCGTCTTTCCCAGATCGTACCGAACCACCAGCCCGTCACGCGTCAAATGTTTCTGAATCGCTTCGACAGTCCCGACAATCCGGGGGTCGTCCATCGGCAGAAAACCGACCAACCCCAGGCGCAAACACGACGCATCCAGCGACTTCGAGCCATAGCTCTGCGTAAACGAATTCAGCTTCTTATCGAAACCCTTTTTGCAGATATCCTTGTGCAGCATGTCGCGATTTTTCCGCCAGCGCATCACGTCGCCGCCGCCGTCGAACCGCTCGTGATGTCGGATCGCTCGATCCAGCCCCACCCACGCCATCGCCTTGCTGTGAACAAAGTTCCGTCGGCCGCCTCGCGTCTCCCAAATCCCGTCGTCGGGCTGGTCCCATACATGGCACAGATGGTCGATCAGCGCGGCCTGCAACGCTGTCGCCGGCATTCGGATGTCGTCCTTAGCCTCGGGCGTGCGCTCCAGCGCCTCCGCCATTTCGCCGTAGACGTCGAGCTGAAACTGCTCCGAAGCCGCATTCCCAATCCGCACCGGTCGAGACTCCGCATACCCGCGCAGCCACGTCGCCTCCCACTCCACCAATTGCCGTTCTCCCCCGATTCCGTAAAGAGCCTGAAGTTGTTCCGGCGCGCCCGCAATCGCCCGCAGCAGCCACATCCGCCAGCGCACCGCCTCCTCCGTATAGCCTGCGGACATCAATATCAGCAGCATGAACGACGTGTCCCTCAGCCAGCAGTAGCGATAGTCCCAATTTCTCTCCCCGCCAATCCTCTCCGGCAGCCCCGCCGTCACCGCCGCGACAATCCCGCCCGTAGGCTTGTATGTCATCGCTTCCAGCGTCATCAAACTGCGCGAGACGGCTTCAGTGTAAGCACCCTGATACTGCGATTTCGCCGCCCACTCGCACCAGTACGCTTCGGTATCGGCCATCGCCGCCTTCACCGGCACCAGCGGCGGAGAATCTGCATCCACGGAACCCGAATACGTCAGCACGAAGCAAACCTCATCGCCTTCCCGTAGCGTGAACTCGCTTACCGTGGTCAGACCTTCGCCGCGAAACTCCGCAACGTCGCCTTTCATGCAATGGTGGCGCAATGTCACCATGTGCGGCCCGGCAATCGCGCGCAGCTCGTCGCCGTGCATCGTCACCCACGGAATCGTCCGCCCATAATCGAAGCGTAGCGCGAGGTCCATCCGCATCTTCACCTTGCCGCCCACCCCGCGCACCATGCGCACCACATCCGAGTGCTCCCCGCGCGGCGGCATGAAATCCGTCAGCAACACCGCCCCGTCGGCCGTCTCAAACGTCGTCTCGACGATCATCGTTCCCGGCCGGTAGCGGCGGCTGCTTTGCGTAATTTCATCCTTGGGCCGGACTTTCCAGTAGCCGTTGTCCGCGGTCCCCAGCAACGCCGCGAAGCACGCCGGCGAAGAAAACGTCGGCCAGCATAGCCAATCGATCGACCCCTCGCGGCTGACCAATGCCGCCGTCTCGCAATCGCCGATCAGCGCATAGTCTTCAATCCGCGCGCCGTGCAACGGAGCTTCCGTCTTCGTCCGTCCAACCCAATCCGCCAATCGCACCTCCCGTTTCAAAAAGGAAGAACCGAGCCGCTAGCGTGAAATAATGATTGTGCCATCCAGCCATACTCACACTCTTGGATGCACCGGGCATCCAACCCGAACTTTCGCTCTTCCAATACGCTCCGTAAAACGTAATAATTGAGAGAGATGAAACCCACCGAAGGCCGCCGTCGCGTCGTCATCGAAGACATCCAGCCGCAAATCGACTGCGGCCGCTACCCTCCCAAGCGGATCATCGGCGACACCGTCACTGTTACCGCAGCCATCTTTGCCGACGGCCACGACCACGTCGCCGCGCGCCTGCTCTACCGCCATGCGTCCGCCCGCAAGTGGCAGTCGGTCCCCTTCGCCCCTCTCACCAACGACCTCTGGTCCGCCGAATTCACCGCCGCCAAGCTCGGCCCCTGGCGCTTCAGCATCGAAGCCTGGGTCGACCACTTCGATACCTGGGTCCACGACCTCGCGAAGCGCCTCGCCGCCCAACCTGACCCGCAGGAGCCGACTCAGCAGATCGTCGGCCCGCAGGACATCCCACTCGCCCTCCGCATCGGCGCGGGCCACCTCACCGCCGCTGCCGCTCGCGCCAAAGGCCCCGATGCGACGAAGCTGGCCTCTGCCGCGGCGAACCTCAAAGCCCTCGCCAACGCCGACCATCCGTTTTACGACTCGCCCATCGACGCCGCCCTCGTCGCCCTTGCCGCCAAGTATCCCGACCTCAACCACGCTACGAAATACGCTGTGGAATTGCCGCTCTGGGTCGATCGCGAACGCGCCGCTTTCTCCACCTGGTACGAACTCTTCCCGCGCTCGACCGCCCTCATCCCCGGCCAACACGGCACGCTGCGCGACGTCGAAGCTCGCCTGCCTGAAATCGCCGCGATGGGTTTCGACATTCTCTACATGCCGCCCATCCACCCCATCGGCACCGCCTTCCGCAAGGGCAAAAACAACGCCGTCACTGCCAGGCAGGAAGAAGAAGGTAGTCCGTGGGCCATTGGTTCTGCGGAAGGCGGCCACACCGCCATCCATCCTAAACTTGGCACGCTGGCCGACTTCGACCACCTCCAGGCCGCCGCCCGCGAGCACGGCCTCGAACTCGCCCTCGACATCGCCTTCCAGTGTTCGCCCGATCACCCCTGGGTCGTGGCTCATCCGGAGTGGTTTACGCACCGTCCCGACGGCACCATCCAGTACGCCGAGAATCCGCCCAAGAAATACCAGGACATCTACCCGCTCAACTTTGAATCCAAAGACTGGCGCGGCTTGTGGGACGCGCTCTACAAGGTCTTCACGTTCTGGATCGAGCGCGGCGTTCGCGCTTTCCGCATCGACAACCCTCACACCAAGGCCCTGCCGTTCTGGGAGTGGTGCATCGCCGAAATCCAGAGGATCGCGCCCGACACCATTTTCCTCGCCGAAGCTTTCACCCGCCCCCACGTCATGTATTCGCTCGCCAAGCGCGGCTTCACGCAGAGCTACACCTACTTCACCTGGCGCAACACCAAGGCGGACTTGCAAGAGTATTTCGAAGAGTTGACCCAACCTCCGGTCTCCGACTTCTTCCGTCCCAACCTTTGGCCCAACACCCCGGACATCCTGCACGAACAGTTACAAAC
>JALYTE010000315.1 GCA_030854435.1 Acidobacteriota bacterium
AGCGAAATGCGGGGGTCCTTCGCTTCGCTCCAGGATGACGACGAAAAACAAACTATGCGGTCGCGTCGTAACGGCGCGGGCGCGGTTTGAGCAGGCTGACATCGACTTCTTCATACTCGAACGCCGGAGCGCCCGCTTTGTAGGATGCTTTCGTGGTCTTCAAAAACTTTTCGTCGTTGCGCTCGGGGAAGTCGGGTTTGAAGTGCGCGCCTCGGCTCTCGTCGCGCAAACGCGCACCCTGCACGATGACGCGGCCGAGTTCGAGCATGTTGTAGAGCTGGCGTGTGAAGGCGAAGCTGGTGTTGGCCCACTGCGATTTGTCGGAGAGGTTGACGTTCTTGTAGCGTTCGAGCAGTTCGACGATCTTTGCGTCCGCCTCGTCGAGACCCGCGTTGTAGCGGATGATCGTGGCGTGCTTGGTCATGGTCTCGCCCAGTTCGCGCCAGATTTTGAAGGGGTTCTCCGTGCCCTTGTTGTTGAGCAACGCGGAGTTCATTTCCTTCTGCCGCTGCAGTTCTGTCGCTTGGCCTCCGTCGCCGATTTGCGCTGGCAGCGCCTTCGCATACGCCATCGCCTGCGGTCCTGCGATGAAACCGCCGTAGATGCACGAGAGCAGGGAATTCGCGCCCAGACGATTGGCTCCGTGGATGCTGTAATCGGCCTCGCCCGCCGCGTAGACGCCGGGAATGTTGGTGGCCTGGTTGAAGTCCACCCACAGCCCGCCCATGGTGTAGTGCATGCCAGGAAAAATCTTCATCGGGACTTCGCGCGGGTCGTCTCCCACGAACTTCTCGTAGATTTCGAGGATGCCTTCAAGCTTGCGGTTCAGAGTCTCGCGGTCGATGTGCGTGAGGTCGAGGTACACCATCGGCTGGCCGTCGATGCCCATGCCGTGTTCGTAGACCACTTTGAAAATCGCGCGCGTTGCGACATCGCGCGGCACGAGATTTCCGTACTTCGGATACCACTCTTCAAGGAAGTACCAGCGGTCTGCTTCGGGGATCGATTGAGCCGCCCGCTTTTCGTTCTTGTCTCTCGGAACCCACACGCGGCCACCTTCACCGCGCGCCGATTCCGACATCAATCGGAGCTTATCTTCGCCGGGAATCGCTGTTGGATGGACCTGAATGAACTCGCCGTTCGCATAGAACGCCCCTTGTTGATACAGCGCTGACTGCGCGGAGCCGGTACAAACAACGGAGTTGGTGGACTTTCCGAAAATGGCCCCGATGCCGCCGGTGCAGACGATGATCGCGTCGGCGACGAACGTTCGCGTCTCCATCGAGCGCAGATCTAAAGCACAAATACCACGCGCAATACCCTTGCTGTCTAAAACTGCAGAGAGAAACTCCCAGCCTTCGTACTTCGTCACCTTGCCTTCGGACTCGTAGCGGCGCACCTGCTCGTCGAGCGCGTAGAGCAGTTGCTGGCCCGTCGTCGCGCCCGCGAATGCCGTGCGGTGATACAGCGTTCCTCCGAAGCGGCGGAAGTCGAGCAGGCCTTCGGGGGTCCGGTTGAAGGGCACGCCCATGCGGTCGAGCAGGTCGATGATCGCCGGGCCTTGCTCGCACATGGCCTTCACCGGCGTCTGGTTGGCGAGGAAGTCGCCGCCGTAAACCGTGTCGTCGAAGTGCTTGAAGGTGGAGTCGCCTTCGCCCTTGAGGTTCTTGGCGGAGTTGATGCCGCCCTGCGCGCACACCGAGTGCGAACGTTTCACCGGGACGATGGAAAAAAGATCGACCGTGCCGCCGGCTTCGGCAATCTTGATGACGGCGGAGAGACCAGCGAGGCCTCCTCCGACGACGATGATGCGGGGTGTTGCTGCCATTCTTTCCTCTTATCTAGCTGGACCGTTGAGATTCTCGATAGGGCTCCAATTATTCAGATACTCTCCGAAATTGCGATCTTTGTCCTTAAACTCTCCTTCTGCAATGAGGAGTTGATCCTCCTTAAGTAGGAGATTTGTGTCCCAGCACTGACCTTCTTCTTTTGTGGTCCCTTTTGTGACCCAGAAGCGGACGTCGCAGCGTTCCTTCTCTCCGCGATTAATGGCGTCGATACGCCTCAACAGTTCATCGGGCGGGATTATTACGAAGTCATAGCTATTGCTCTCGAACCCGTAGAGAACGAATATCCAATAATCGGCAGGGGCAAGAGGGCTCTTGATCTTCCTGCGGTCAAGCGTGAACCATCCGTAGGAACGCAACTTCTTCCGAATCGCGGTATTTTTGGTGGATAGGTGATCCTTTGAGAATTTAACTTGAAGTGCGAGTGCCTTCTTATAGTCTTTCCCCGTGACCAAGAGGTCGACTCCAGTGTCTTTCGCCGGGACCCAGACCTTCACGTTCTTGTACTCATGCTGGATGTGTTCGCCTGCAATAACCTCGCCAGCGTGGAGAGTGAATAGCGTCTTCATTTTGGACCTCCTGAAAGGAATTTATCAACCTGATTGATGTGAGGAATGTTGATTCGTACCTCAGGGGCTAAAGC
>JALYTE010000326.1 GCA_030854435.1 Acidobacteriota bacterium
GTTTCGCTGGGCATCGTGAAAGCCCCTGCAGAGGCTGATATTGTTTCGCTCGAAGCGCAGAGCTTTGGGGTGGCTGTGGGCTTCGGCGGGCCGTACTGCGGCGTGATTGCGTGCAAGGAAAAGTTCCTGCGCCAGATGCCGGGACGCCTCGTCGGCGAGACCAAGGATAAGAATGGCAAGCGCGGTTTCGTGCTCACGCTGAGCACGCGCGAGCAGCACATCCGGCGTGAGAAGGCGACCTCCAACATCTGTACCAATCAGGCGCTGATGGCGTTGATGACGACGATTTTTCTGACGGTGTACGGCAAGCAGGGGTTGCGCGAACTGGCCGAGCAGAATCTTGCGAAGGCGGCCTATTTGCGTTCTGTGTTGGTGAGTGCGGGAGCGAAGACGAAGTTCGATGCCGGGCCGAGGTTTCATGAGTTTGTCTTGCAGTCGAAGGATTCGGCTGCGGCTTTGAATGGGAAGCTGCTGGGCAAGCAAATTATCGGCGGCCTCGCGCTGGCGAAGTGGTATCCGGAGTTGGGCGAGGGCGCGACGCTGTGGTGCGCGACGGAGTTGACCACCAAGGCGCAGATGGATGCGGCGGCGGTAGTAGTTCGCGGTTAGATTGGCGGTTCGAGAAGCAGGTTCCCTGCGGGAATGACAGAAAGAAAAGCAAGAGCAAAAGCAACGACGAACGCAGAGGACGCAGAGGAAGAACGCGGAGGGCGCGGAGGAAAGCGCTGACGCGAAAGGTCAGGGTCGATGTATATCAGCGCGATTGAAGGGCAGGAGTTGACGGCGGTCGAGTTTGTGGCCGACCACCTGCGTCTGCGCTTCGATGGGCCGCTATTCACGCTCTACGATTGGCCGCATGTGCTGTTGGCGGATTTCAGCGTAGCGTTTGGGGAGCCGGAGTATCGCAACGCTCTCTGCGCGCAGATTGGCGAGAGTGTGGCGAAGGCGTCGCTGGAAGAGATGGAGTCGCTGACGATTGAGTTTGAAAGCGGAACGGTGCTGGGGCTTTCGCTGCACGAAGAAGATTTGGAAGGGCCGCAGGCTGGATCGTATTCCGAGACAGGCAATAATGAGGACGAACAGGAGTTCTAGGAGATCAATGTGACCTACAAAACGAAGCTACTGGTATCCACTATCTCCACTCTCGTGCTCATCGCGACGATCACGATTTGTATTCGAATCTACTGGTATCAGCATTCCATCATGCAGAATTGGGGAAGCACCCTCGATATCGTGAACATGTTTCTCAATATGGCGGTCGTCATTGTCGGGCTGGCATTGATAAACAAGCATTACCGGAAGAGCGGTCAATAGGAACTTATGGCAGACGAAAAATTTGTTGGAACACCGAAGAAAGCGACCACGCACGTCAACCAGAACGAAGACCTGATCTTCGAGAAGTCGTCCTCCGGCAAGAAGGGCTATCGGCTGGCGCAGCTTGATGTGCCGGCGGTCGATGCAGCCAGGCTGCTCGGCGATGCGGCGCGCACCGACGACTTGGGTGTGATGCCGGAGTTGAGCGAGATTGAAATTATTCGCCACTTCACGCGGCTCTCGACATGGAACTATGCGATCGACCTGGGCATGTATCCGCTGGGCTCATGCACGATGAAGTACAACGCCCGCATCAATGAAGCGGTTGCACGGCTCGAAGGGCTGGCGGAAGCGCATCCGTATCAGCCCGAGTCGTTGTCGCAGGGCGCGCTGGGCATCATGAAGCTGCTGTCCGATTGCCTGATCGAAATCACTGGCATGGACACGATTACGCTGCAACCTGCGGCTGGGGCTCAGGGTGAGTTCACGGGCATTCTGCTGGCGCGGGCGTATCACCAGGCGCAGGGCAATCCGCGCAAGAAGGTTTTGATTCCCGACTCCGCGCACGGCACGAACCCCGCGACGGCGGCAGTGTGTGGCTATCAGGTTGCGAACCTGAAGTCGAACGAGCATGGCATGGTGGACCTCGCCGAACTAGAACGGCTCGTCGATGGCGACGTGGCCGCGCTGATGCTGACCAACCCTTCGACCATCGGCGTTTTTGAGAGCGAGATTCATAAGATCGCCGACATTCTGCATGCGAAGGGCGCGCTACTCTACATGGACGGCGCGAACATGAATGCGCTGTGTGGCAAGACGCGTCCGGGGGACTTCGGCGCGGATGTGATGCACCTGAATTTGCACAAGACGTTTTCTACGCCGCATGGTGGGGGTGGCCCGGGCTCTGGCCCTGTAGCCTGCAAGAAGATTCTGGAGCCGTTTCTGCCTACGCCGGTTGTGAAGATCAACGCCGATGGAACGCTGGGCTTCGACTACAACCGCCCGCAGAGTGTTGGCCGGGTGAAGGCCTGGTATGGAAACTTTGGAATGTTCATCCGCGCGCTGGCATACATTCTCGCGAACGGGCCTGATGGTTTGCGCCAGACGACCGAAGACGCCGTGCTCAACGCCAATTACATCCGCGCCAAACTCGAAGGCACATTCGAACTGCCGTACAAGGCGCGGTCGCTGCACGAGGTCGTGTTCTCCGACAAGCTACAGGCGAAGAACGGCGTGAAGACCGGCGACATGGGCAAGCGCCTGATCGACTATGGATTCCATGCGTACACGGTGAGCTTTCCGC
>JALYTE010000335.1 GCA_030854435.1 Acidobacteriota bacterium
TCGTAGGAGTGTGCGCGCCAGATGCGCCGGTCTTTGCCGCGTCCAAAGACGTGCAGGCTTGTGCCATCGGCTGAGATACAGGCAGCGGGTCCGGACTCGAAGAGTCCTTCGCCGGTGGGAGCCCACAGAGTATCCCAGCTGTTGCCGCCATCGGAAGAATGTGCGCGCCAGATCTTATTGTCTTCTCCACGCCCGAAAACATGCAGGCTTTGACCTTCGGCGGAGACGCATGCCGCCGGTGACGAATTGAATTTGCCCTCGCCCATCGGAGACCAGGCGACGTCATAATTTGAGCCGTCGTCCGGTGACCGTGCACGCCAGATCCGGTTGTCGCCGCCACGCCCAAAGACGTGAAGCGTTTGCGGTAGCTGACCCTTGATGAAGAATTTGTGGGTGACGCAGGCCGCCGGCCCGGATAGAAAAGTTCCGTTGGGTAGTTGGTTCCAAGGTTCGGGCCATCCATTGTTCTTCGGGACCGGAGACGCCGTCCGCTGAAATCCGAGCTGTGCTGTGCGCGTGAAGACATCGACGCGATCAGGTGAATTGAAGGTCGCCGCGAGAATGTCGTTGGGCGAGGTGGGGCTGGACCCGCGATGGAATCTTGCGGAGAGTCCGAACCAGACATCGCGGGCGTTGTGGTATTCGGGCGGATGACCGGAGCCCCAGCCCATGTTGCATTCGAAGTAGTCTCCAACGTCTTCGAGCTCGTTGCCGTTTTGCTGCTGCCAGAGCACGTAGGCGTAGGCCAGTGGATAGTGCAGGTCCCAGGCGAGGAGGCCGATTCCGGTCACGCCGGGAACGCCGTCCTGAATTCCCTTGGCGAGCAGCTTGCCGCTGTGTTTCCAGTCCGTCGCCCCGCCAGGAGCAACGACGTGCGCGGCGGAGTAGTAGCACGTTACAAACTGCTGGCCGAATTCATTGTTGGGAGCAGGGAGCGGATTGACGATGCGGCCCACATATTCCTGGAAGGCGCTGACCAACTGGTCGGGCGGCGTGGCACCCTGGTCGGTGGTGGCGAAGCAGATCGTGTTGGAGAGGTTGTACAGATCGTTGTAGAGCGGCACCACGATGGCTTCGTTGTCGGTGCCATCGGTGCTTATGGGGGCATCCTGGTCGCGCAGGCTCTCGTAGACGAAACGGAAGTTGTGCGCGTCGCCCGCGCCGCTCTTAAGGCGGTAGAAAACCCCCGGGACGCCATTGGCGTCCCACCAGCCGAAGAGCATGGACAACGCGGTCGGGCCACAGCCATCGAGCGGGCACCAGGCGGCATTGCTGATCTGGTTGTATTGCCGCTGGTCGCCGCCCCACCCGGTACCGGCGGCCCAATAAGTCTTGCTGACGGGGGCATCGCGCACGACCGCATCGCTCGCCGACGCGGCGCCGACCGTAATGATGTAAGAGTCGATCGCGCCGGACTGCTCCTGTAGCCGGACGAGAACGCTGCCCGGACTTGCGCCAATGACCTGAATGCCGCCTTTTGGCAAGGTGGCAATTCGGATGATTTCTACCGGCCGGAGCCCAACTTCATCCGCGGACGCGAAGACTTTGCCGGTGAGGAATTGCTGCGTCTGGCCGACATTGACCAGCAGGGGCGGGTTTCTGACTCCCCTCGCAAGACGCCACGCTGCCGCAGTCTCCACGGCGCGCAGCTTGCGAATCCGCATGCGCTCCGGGTTGCTCTGAACGTCGGCCTTGAGGTCGGCATAGCTAGCGGCGGCCGCCGCGTTGATTTTGGGCCGGTCGGGCTGCCTGGTCTCGAAGGTGTCGCTCTGAATCTCAACGACGGGGCCGGCAGGGAGTAATCCGGAGAACGTAAGCGGCGCGCTGCCCAACTGGGTCAGTTTGGCTCCCGCGGCATCTTCGCCGACCACATAGCCGGGCCCGAAGCGCATGAATCGCTTGATCGGTCCCGCCCCGACGACGGCGGGGACGCGGTCGGTCTTGGTAGCGCCGCTTGTGGAGAACTCCGGTATGGGATAGTCCTCTTCGGTGAGTGAGACCAGGATGTATCCGCGCGTCTGCTCGGGCGCGCCGACGACGGCGGGGCCAATCATGCGGAGCTCGACGTAGGCCGGCTCTTTGCCGCCCAGATGCGCTGGGTCGTGGACGTATCGAGCCGTGGGCGCGATGGAAACCCGAGCCCAGTCGTGGACTGAGCCTTGCACCGCGTTGGAGAAACCCCGGACGTGCTTGTTCGCGACGTCGAGTACGAAAGAGGCCAGACTGCTGACTGCAACCTCAACGGACGGATCGATCAGACTGGGCACGTGCTTGCCTCCTTCGCCGCATTAATTCGCAGCGCTCCAACACAAAGACGTTGTGCGCACTCAGAAGGGATCACGACGCTGCGAAAAAAATTGATCTTGTTCGCGCAAGCACAGGTTCGACTCGCAGCCGCATATGCAGCGCGGGGAGTGTTCGAGCCTCGCCTTGTCACTTTGCTCGTTCTGGCGCTGCCTCGTGCCTACGCCCGCAACGCCTTTGCGTTTGATCACCTGCTGCCATTGGAGGCCCTCGC
>JALYTE010000365.1 GCA_030854435.1 Acidobacteriota bacterium
GCGAGGGCAATTGCGGATCAAATGGGGTTTCCGAATCGTTGAAGCCGCTCTCTAGTATCTGGTTTGAAATTTTCATCCGTTCGTGAAAGGTGCGAAGACGCGTGACGGCACTTGTCGCGTCCCGCAGCCCATCGAGCGTGAAGTTAAGTTGATGACGGTATGGGACGCTGAGCAGTAGAAAGCGAATCGCCGAGGCGCGCCAGCCTTTGAGCAACAAGTCACGCAGGGTGTAGAAGTTACCCTCCGACTTCGACATCTTCTTGCCTTCGACGAGCAGAAAACGCACATGAAACCAGTGCCGTGCAAACGGCAGATGCGTGGCCGCGTCGGGCTTGTTGAGCCAAATCGCTTCGCTCTGGGCAATCTCATTTTCGTGGTGCGGGAACATGAGATCTTCGCCACCGGCGTGCAGGTCGAACGAGTCGCCCAGATACTTCGCCGCCATCGCCGAGCATTCGATGTGCCAGCCCGGGCGTCCCGCACCGAGGGGAGTGTCCCATGAAGCTTCGCCGGGTTTGGAGGCTTTCCATAGCGCGAAATCGCGGGCCGCATCTTTGTCGTATTCGTCGACATCGACACGCGCGCCATCTTCGATGCCGTCGAAATCCTTCTTGGAGAGCTTGCCGTACTCAGGGAAACGCGCGATGCGGAAGTACCACGAGCCGTCTTCGGCCTGGTACGCAATGTCTTCGGCAGCGAGACGTTGGATCAGTGTGACCATCTCGTCGATATTTTCAGTCGCACGCGCGATCGCTTCGGGGCGCTCGGCACCGAGCGCGTCCATGTCTTCGAAGAACGCCTTCTCGAAACGCGCGGTGTATTCGCCGATGGACTGGCCAGCCGCGCCCGCGTTGCGGATGATCTTGTCGTCGACGTCGGTGACGTTCATCACATGGCGTATCGGGATGCCGTGCATTTCGATCACGCGGCGCAGCGCGTCGACGTGCAGGAAGGTGCGAAAGTTGCCGATGTGGCCGTAGTCGTAGACGGTTGGCCCGCAGCAATACATCCGCAGCGCAGCGCCGTCGGAGGCGAAGAGCGGTTCGATTTTGCCGGAGAGGGTATTGAAGAGTTCGAGGGCCACGCTCCCGATTCTAGCCGAGACCGGCCCACCTAGCTGAGGCGAAGCTGAGGTGTCGGCTCGAGCGTGTCGTCCGCGAAGCTGCGGGCCAGCCACTTCGGCCATGCCGCTGCCGCGATCATGGCCGCGTTGTCGGTGGAGAGCGCGACCTGCGGAAAAGCTACGGGCAGATTGCGTTTGGCGGCTTCGACGGCGATGCGGTGACGCAGCTCGCGATTGGCGGCGACGCCTCCGCTGACCAGCAGCGCGCGTGCGCCATAGGCTTCTGCCGCGGCGAATGTTTGCCTGGCGAGATAGCCGGTGGCCGAGTGTTGGAAGCTGGCAATGAGGTTCAGCGTCTGCGTATCAAATAGCTGTAATACTGCGGCGTCGCTGGGCCTCGCGCTCGACCCCATCGCCCTGAGTCGAGTACTACGCGCGGCGATTGACGGCTCCATACCCTGCGTTTCGACGTATCGCAGAACGCCGGTTTTGAGGCCGCTGTAAGAAAAATCGAAGCGCGGCAGGTTATCAGATGCGGCGGGATCGCGGAGGAGTTTGGGCGCGATGCGACCCTTGTCCTTCAACTGCGCGAACGCGAAGGGCACGCTGCGCGGGTCGCCATGCGCGGCGAGCGCGTCCATCCACGGGCCGCCGGGGTAGGGCATGCCGAGCAGTTTGGCGACCTTGTCGTAAGCCTCGCCAGCCGCATCGTCGAGCGTCTTGCCGACGTTGCGATACTGCCAGTGGGCGTCGGTACGCTTTGCGAGATAGAGGTGCGTGTGACCGCCGCTGACCACCAGCGCGAGCAGCGGCGATGCGTCCGCGAAGCTCTCTTCCGCGTCCATCAGGACGGCGTGAATGTGGCCCTCGAGATGATTGACCGCGATCAGCGGAAGCGAACGAGCGAGCGCGAGGGCTTTCGCAAAGGTGATGCCGACCAGCAGCGCTCCGGCCAGCCCCGGCCCTTCCGTCACGGCGATGGCGTCGATGTCCGCGTAGACTTTGCCCGCTCGCTGCAACGCTTCGCGCACCACGGGCACGATGTTGCGCAGGTGTTCGCGCGATGCCAGTTCGGGGACAACGCCGCCATATTCTCCATGCACAAGCTGCGAGGCGACGACGTTCGACAGCACATCGCGGCCCCGGCGCACGACCGCAGCGGAGGTCTCGTCGCATGAGCTTTCAATGCCGAGAATCAGGCCGGTGGATGCGGGAGATTGAGCCACAGTCCTATACTAACGAGCTATGGAGCCTTTGTTAGCACATTCGATCGCGCTGGTATGTGTCACCGGAGTGTTCTTTGTAGGACGTTACTTCACTAAGAATCCGGAGCAAATGCTTCATGCTTTCAGTTTTGGAAGCGATGATGCGTTTCCTTCATTGCAACGGTTTGGAGTTGGCTATTTCAAGGTTGTGGGCAAGTTCTTTCAGGTATTCAGTGTTATTGGAGCGGTTATGTTTTGCGGCGTCATCGTCTTCGATCTTTTCAAACACCGATGAATCCCAGACTCCAATCCGATAGCTACCGGGAAGCTCTGAATATTGCGCGACGATTGCGCGAGCGCGGGTTTGCGGCTTATTTTGCGGGCGGATGCGTGCGCGATATGTTGCTTGGCGTTGCGCCCCTGGACTTCGATGTGGCCACGTCGGCCACGCCGGATGAAGTCCAGCAAACGTTCGCATGGACGGAATCCGTTGGCGCGCATTTCGGCGTTGTGCTGGTGATCGCCACTGTGAACGGCGAGCGCATTTCGACAGAAGTTGCGACGTTTCGCCACGACGGCGCGTACGGCGATGGACGGCGGCCCGACGCGGTGCGCTTCTCGACCGATCCGCGCGAAGATGCTCTCCGCCGCGACTTCACCATCAATGGTCTGCTGCTGGACGCGCTGGCCTTCGAGCAGGGCGACCGGCTGGAGGACTGCGTGCTGGACTTTGTCGGAGGCCGGACAGACCTGCACGCGAAAGTGCTGCGGGCCATCGGCGACCCTGCGTTGCGCTTCTCCGAAGACAAGCTGCGCATGTTGCGCGCTGTGCGTTTCGCGGCGCGATTGGACTTCGGCATCGAGCCGCATACGTTCGCGGCCATGCGCGCGCAGGCAGCGGGAATCGCGCAGGTTTCGGCGGAACGCGTGCGCGATGAGCTGACGCGCATCCTCACCGAGGGCGCGGCGCGGCGCGGTTTCGAGCTTCTGGATGCGAGCGGCCTGCTGGTGCAGGTGTTGCCCGAAGTTGTCCGCCTGAAGGGTGTCGAGCAGCCGCCGCAATATCATCCAGAGGGCGATGTGTGGATCCACACGTTGATGCTGCTCGACTATCTTCCGGCGGGTGCGAGCGCGACGCTAGCGTGGGGCATGTTGCTACACGATATCGGTAAGCCCGCCACGTTCACGCCGCCTGATTCCACCAAGCCCGGCGACCGCATTCGCTTCAACGGGCATGTGGATGTTGGCGTTACTGTCGCGCGCGCCATCCTCAATCGCCTGCGCTTCAGCAACGAAGACTGCACGCAGATTCTCGCTCTCATTCAGCACCACATGCAGTTTGGCGACATTATGAAGATGAAGCAATCCACGCTGAAGCGCTTCCTGCGCCTGCCGAAGTTCGACGAACATCTCGCGTTGCACTATGCCGACGTGATGAGTTCGAACCGGCAAACGGAGCTGTACGACTTCGCCAAGCGGCAACGCGAAGAGCTTTCGCAGGAGCAGATTCGACCTGTATTGCTGCTGACGGGCGAGGGGTTGATCGCGGCGGGATACAAGCCTGGACCAGCTTTCAAAACCATGCTCGTAGTCGCTGAAGACGCGCAACTCGAAGGCCTCGTCAGGACGGCCGCCGACGCTCTCTCGCTCATCCGCGAGACGTTCGGCGAGCCGTCGTTGTAGGCGGCCGTCGAACGGAGCAGTCGCTTATCGTTCGTCGAAGTGGGCCTAAACTCTTCCAGTTGTGCAATGCTTTAATGCGACCCCGAACGTGGCTGGCCGGAGGCCTCTGAAGAACGCTATGCATCACCCCAAACCGCTGCTCAATACTCCGCACAAGCTCCTGACGAATACCGAACTGCGCGTCGACGGAGTGGCCGTTGCCGCCGAAATTGGCGAGGCGCTGATCGACGCGCTGAATCGTGCCGCAACTTCAGGCGGACACAGCGTTCCTCAGGTCTGCTACCTGAAGCCGATGGGTGCGATCGGGTCGTGCGATACCTGCATGGTCGAGGCCGACGGAAAGCTGGTGCGCGCGTGTGAGACGCCGGTGGCTGAAGGCATGCGCGTTCAGACGCGGAGTGAACTCGCGGACATTGGACAGCGCGAAGGCTTCGACAGGCTGCTTGAGAACCACGTACTCTACTGCACGGTGTGCGACAACAACAATCAGAACTGCACCGTCCACAATACGACCGCGGAGATGAAGGTCGAGCACCAGGCGCGCGAGTTCGTCGCCAAGCCTTATCCGCAGGACCACTCCAATCCTTTCTACCGCTACGATCCGGACCAGTGCATCCTGTGTGGACGCTGCGTGGAGGCCTGCCAGAACGTGCAGGTCAATGAGACTCTGACCATCGACTGGGAGCGCGAGAGCCCGCGCGTGCTGTGGGACGGCGGCGAGCAGATCGACGGCTCAAGCTGCGTGAGCTGCGGGCATTGCGTCACCGTTTGCCCGTGCAATGCGCTGATGGAGAAGGCGATGCTCGGCGAGGCGGGCTATCTGACCTCGTTGCCCACCGCTGCGCTCGACGACATGATTGGTGTGGTGAAAGGCGTCGAGCCGAGCACGGGCTACGGGCCGATTCTCGCGCTCTCGGAGGTGGAAGCCGAGATGCGGCAGCAGCGGGTGAAGCGGACGAAGACTGTCTGTACATACTGCGGCGTCGGCTGCAGCTTCGATGTGTGGACGCGCGACCGCAAGGTGCTCAAGATCGAGCCTGCGCATGGGCCTGCGAACGGGATTTCGACCTGCGTGAAGGGCAAGTTTGCGTGGGACTTCATCAACTCGCCCGACCGTCTGGTCAAGCCGCTGAAGCGCGAGGGCGACACGTTCGTCGAGATTACGTGGGACGCTGCGCTCGATTTGATCGTCGAGAAGTTCACCAGGATCAAGGCTGAACATGGGCCTGATGCGCTGGCGTTTATCGCGTCGTCCAAGTGTACGAACGAAGAGAGCTATCTGATGCAGAAGTTGGCGCGCGCGGTGATCGGCACCAACAACGTGGACAACTGTAGCCGGTACTGCCAGACGCCCGCGAGCATGGGCCTTTCGCGCACGGTGGGCTACGGCGCGGACTCGGGGTCGATCGCCGACATCGAGATTGCGGACCTGGTCATCATCATCGGGTCGAACACTGCGGAGAGTCATCCGGTGCTGGCGACGCGCGTGAAGCGCTCGCACAAGCATCGCGGACAGCGGCTGATGGTCTTCGACATTCGCAAGCACGAGATGGCCGAGCGCGCGGACATCTTCATTCGCCCCAATCCTTCGACCGACGAGGTCTGGTTACAGGCTGTGACGAAGTACCTCATCGACACTGGTCGCCACAATCAGGCGTTCATCGACCAGTGGGTGAATAAGTGGGACGAGTACCGCGCATCGCTTGAACCGTACACCCTGGAGCATGCGGAGCAAGTCACCGGCATTCCGGTCGCGCGGCTGATGCAGGTGGCCGACGAAATCGCCGCGGTCGAGAAGGTTTGTATCCTGTGGGCGATGGGCGTGACGCAGCACTGCGGTGGCTCGGACACCTCGACGGCGATTTCGAACCTGCTGCTCGCGACGGGCAACTACAAGCGCCCTGGAACGGGCGCTTACCCTCTGCGCGGACACAACAACGTGCAGGGCGCGAGCGACTTTGGCTCCATGCCCAACATCTTCTCGGGCTATCAGAAGGTGGACGACGCGGCGATTCGCGGCAAGTTCGAGGCCGATTGGGGCGTTACGCTGCCGACCACGAAGGGCCTCGACAACCGCGAAATGATTGCGGC
>JALYTE010000379.1 GCA_030854435.1 Acidobacteriota bacterium
AATACGGGGTCCTTCCCCTTCACTGCGCTTAGGGTCAGGATGACGGCGAAAAACAAGCAACGGCAAGAGCAACAGCAGGTTCCCTACGGGAATGACAGAAAGAAAAGCAAGTGCAAGAGCAACAGCCGTATGAACAGTCCATGAAAACAAGCCTGCAATGGGTAGCAGCACGCAGGCGGGTGATAGATTGGGCCAGGAGTGCGCCGGAGGGCCGGGCACTGCCGAAGGGTGCGGAATGATTCAAGCCGATGAGTTGAAGGGTGTCCCGATCTTTGGGTGTTTGACGGACGTGCAGAGGGTGCGGCTGGCACAGTCGGCGGCGGACATCGTGGTGCAGAAGGATGAGTGGCTGATTCGCGAAGGCGACCCGCCGTGGTTTTTCGTGCTGTTGCACGGCGCGCTGGACGTGGTGAAGTCGTATGGCGGGACCGACCGAGTGGTGAACAAGTATCAGCCGGGAGACTTCTTTGGCGAGATTCCGATTTTGATGGGGTCGGCCTCGATCGCCGGATTGCGGGGGCGTGAGTCGTCGAGGGTGGTGCGGCTGGACCCTCTGCAATTCAAGGAGTTGATCGATTCGTCCGACGAGTGCAGCGCGATCATCATGAAGATGATGACCTCGCGTGTGCAAAAGATACAAGCCTATGTACGCGACCAAGACGCAACCCGCGTGCTGGTGGTGGGGTCGCAGTACGACACGGACTGCCGCGACATTCGGACTTTCCTGGCGATGAACCGGATTCCGTACGAGTGGGTGGACCGGGAACGCGAGCCGGAGCGCGTGCCCGTATGCATGCCTGCGGACCTGAGCGGGCCGGCAGTGGTGGTGGACCGAGCATATTGCGTGGGACAGCCGCCGACGGTGCGGAAAGTCGCGGAGGCGTTGGGGATTCGCACGACTCCTACGAAGGAAGAGTACGACGTTGTGGTGGTTGGCGGCGGGCCGGCGGGGCTGGCGGCGGCGTTGTATGGGGCGTCAGAGGGCCTGTGCGTGCTGTTGATCGAGAAGGCCGCGGCGGGCGGACAGGCGGGGACTTCTTCGCGCATTGAAAACTATCTTGGGTTTCCCGGGGGGATTTCAGGCGACGAGTTGAGTGAACGCGCATTGCGGCAGGCGGCAAAGTTTGGTGCCGAGATGGTGCTGACGCGAAAGGTTGAAAATATTGAGCCGCTGACGCTTTCTGAAGGGGCGGGATATTGCGTTGAAATGGACGGCGGCGAGCGGGTCCGGGCGCGGACCGTGGTGCTGGCGACGGGCGTGGCGTGGAGGAGGCTGGAGGCTGAGAATATCGATCGGTTAATGGGGCGCGGGGTGTTGTACGGGGCGGCGCGGACGGAATCGATTTCGGTGATCGGCAAGGACGTTGTGATCGTCGGGGGCGGCAACTCGGCGGGGCAGGCGGCGATGTTCTTTTCGAGCTATGCGGCCTCGGTGACGGTGCTGGTGCGCGGCGCGGGGTTGGAGTTGAGTATGTCGACGTACCTGATCGAGCAGTTGGCGCAGAAGGCCAACGTGAGGGTCGAGCCCTATACCGTCGTGGTGTCGCTGGGCGGGGACGATCATCTGGAGACGATTTGCACGAGTACGAAGGGTGAGGCACCGCGGACGAGGAAGGCGGACGCGCTGTTTGTGATGATCGGCGCGGACGCGAATACGGGCTGGCTACCGGAACAACTTCAGCGCGATGAGCGGGGCTACGTTTGTACGGGCCGCGATCTGCCGGAGTGGAACCAGAAACGCGCGCCGTTTTTGCTGGAGACGAACCTGCCGGGTTTCTTTTGCGCGGGGGACGTTCGGCACGCTTCGATCAAGCGGGTTTCGAGTGGGGTAGGGGAGGGAAGTATGGCGATCGCGTTTATACACCAGTATCTGGCGCTTCAGACGCGTGCGGACGGCGCAGCGACGGCGCGATCATGAAGGCATCTTGTCTGGGAACACACCACAGGATAGAGTGATGCTGTGGGCACGAAGACTTTCGACGGAGTTTGGTTTTCGGCGTACTCGCATGACCACGACCCGCCGCATGTTCATGGATGTTATGGCGAAGTCCGGGTCATCGTCGACCTGCTGTCCGATGGGAATGTGCGTGAATCGAGCCGGTGGGACGCCGTGAAGCCGTCGAATGGGAAACGGAGCGATGTTCGCCACGTTTTAGACACCGCCGCGAAGTACTCGGCCGAGTTGAAACGGCTTTGGGAGAAGACGCATGGAACGGCATCCTAACGATTTGACCACCGACGCGGAGATTGACGCGGCTTTTGAGCGGGCGAAAGTCTTCGATAAGTTTCCGACCATTGTTGAAGCAGTTTATCGAGGCGAACCGGGACTGGAGTTCCTGATGCTGCGGCTGAGCGATGGGCAGAGATTGCTGGTGCCGCGGGAGAAGTTGGGCGAACTGAAAGATGCCACGCCGGAACAGGCGGCGGACCTGGAGATTGGGCCGCACGGACTCGATATCTGGTGGAAGCAGTTGGATGATGGACTGTATTTGCCGGATTTTCTGGAGCATCGGTGGGGAAAAGAGTTTCTTGGGGTGGCGGCTTAGGTTGCGGGGATTCCGCACGTAGCACCCGAGTCCGAAAATCTGGATCCTTCGGCAGGCTCAGGGCAGGCTACGGCCCACCCGCTTCGAACCTATATCCGAAGTCACAACATTGGCTATCCGCACCCATCCACGACCCCATTCATGCGCGCTGAGACCGCGCTAACGGAGGTGCCCGACCCTTGGTTCCGGCCATGCCACCTGCAAAGCGGCTCTTGCGGTTGCGTTCGTCCGCGCTTAGGTTTTAGAAGTGTGTGTAAGCGAGGCGACAAAGGGGCCGGATGGACAGGCAGATAGAAATGATCGACGTCACGCGGCCGGCAAAAGAGCGCCGCGCAGCTGGCAAGCCGGGGACGAAGCCGACGTGGAGTTCAGGCGCGAAGACGATCGTGGGGACGGCCGCGTCGGAGCGAAGCCGGGTTTGGTACACCGTGGGCCTCGGCACGATCAACGAGATTTACTTCGCGGACATTGAGCAGGCGAACACGCGGTCGGTGCGGTTTCTGGTGAGCGACGGAAGCACGTTCTTTTCCGACGAGGCCTGGGACGCGGAGCACAGGGTTAGCTCCGAGGCGGGCGTTCCGTATTGCCGCATCGAGTCGCGTTGCAAGGCCGGGCGGTACAGCATCGTAAAAGAGATCGTCATCGATCCGCTGCATGACACGGTGTTGATGAGAGTGCAGTTCACGCCGACAGGCGCGGGTGATTTGAAGCTTTATCTGACTGTCGATCCTCAGATCGGCGACAAGGGCGAGTGCAATAACGCGTGGGTGGGCCGGTACAAGGGCCGCCCGATGCTGATGGCGCAACGCGGTGCCGTGGCCCTGGCGGTGGGTTGCAGCGCGCCGATGAAGGGGTCGAGTTGCGGGTACGCGGGGAAGTCGGACGGTTGTACCGTGCTCTCCGGGTTTAAGCCTCTGCCGAAGAGTAATCTCGCCGAAAAGGGCAATGTCACGCTGACGACGGAAGTGGATTATTTGGCCTGCCGCGAAAAGGACGGCGGACGGTTCGTGGTGGCGATTTCGTTCGGGACGAACCCGCCGGAAGCCGCGCAGGAGGCCACTTCGGGACTGTTGCAGGACTTCGACAAAGTCCATGCGGAGTTCGTTCGCAGTTGGCATGAGGCACAGGAGACATATGCTCCGATGCAGGACCTTTCGGATCTGCCGCTCGACATGTACCGCGTGAGTACGGCGGTGTTGGAGACGCACCAGTCGAAGCGGTTTTCGGGGGGATTTATTGCGAGCTTGTCGATGCCGTGGGGGTTTGCGCGCTCGGACAAGGACATCGGCGGGTACCATGTGCTGTGGCCGCGCGACATGGTGGAGACGGCCATGGGCAAGCTGGCCAGCGGGGACGCGCGCGGGGCCCGGGCCACGCTGTTTTTTCTGCGCTGTACGCAGGAAGACAGCGGCGGCTGGAGTCAGAATATGTTTCTCGACGGCACGCCTTACTGGACCGCGGTGCAGATGGACGGCACGGCGTTGCCGATCCTGTTGGCCGACCAGTTGCGCCGCGAGAACGCGCTGGACGACTATGATGCGACGCCGATGGTGGAGGCAGCGGCGCGTTTCTTGCTGAAGCACGGGCCGTGGACGGGGCAAGACCGGTGGGAAGAATTGCCGGGCTACTCGCCGTACACGACCGCCACGGAGGTCGCGGCGCTGCTGGCCACCGCCGACTTCTGCGAACAAAGTGGCGATGCGGTGGGGGCGACGTTTTTGCGCGAGACGGCCGATGCGTGGCAGGACACCATCGACGAGTTCACGTATGTGAAGGGCACGGCGATGGCGGAGGCCCACGGCGTTCCGGGTTATTACGTCAGGATGGTCCCGCCCAAGCGCGTGGAGCGCGAAACGACCGGAAATCTATACAACCGGATGGGCAATCTGCCGTTCGGCGAGAAGCATCAGCGGGCGGGCGAGATGGTCAGCCCCGATGCGCTGGCGTTGGTGCGCTTCGGTCTGCGCGCGCCGGACGATGAGCGCATTTTGAATACGATTAAAGTCGTCGACGCGACGTTGAAGCGGGAGACCCAGACGGGGCCGGTGTGGGTGCGTTCTTCCAAAGACGGGTACGGCGAAAAAGCCGATGGCAGCCCGTATGAGAAGACGGGCATCGGGCGAGGCTGGCCGCTGTTGGCGGGTGAGCGCGGGCACTATGAGGTGGCGGCCGGAAATCGCCAGTTTGCGCTTGAGTTGCTGAAGACGATGGCGCGGCAGACCAGCGAGTGCGGCATGATTCCGGAACAGGTGTGGGACGCGCCGGATATCCCGGAGCACATGCTCTATAACGGGCGTCCGGCAGGGTCGAGCATGCCGCTGGTGTGGGCCCACGCGGAGTACATCAAGCTGCTGCGCTCGCTGCACGCGGGCAAGGTGTGGGACCTGCCGCCGCAGGCGGTCGAGCGCTACCAGGTGCAGAAGCGTTCGGCGGGATTTCAGATTTGGACGCCGACGCAGAAGCGTGGATGGCTCGCGCCGGGCAAGGACCTGCGCGTCGATCTGCCGGCCGCGGCGACGCTGCACTGGCGCACGGCGGACGACTCCGGCACGATGAAGACCGAGGACACCGGTTTCGGCGTGTACTGCGCGATGTTGCCCTGTTCCGCGATGGGGGCGAAACGGGTTGTTGTGCGGGTGGAACCGGAGGACGAATCCGGCGACGGAGAATTGAAGTCGCAGAGCTTTGCGGTGCGTTGCAAAATTACCTAAAGCCTGTTCACGATCTCTCTTGGCTCTCTCTCCAAGCTGTCATCTCGACCGGAGGCGCGTTTCTTGCGCAGTAGTAGAGAGACCCCCAGCTTCTCTGGAAGCCGAATATTCTTGCCGCCACGGAAAATCTGCAGGTCTCTCCACTACGCCTTTGCAAAAAGCGCGAAGGCTCCGGTCGAGATGACAAGGTCTACGGGCCTAAACGGAGATCATAAACAGGCGCCTAGAGCCGCTTGAGATAGTCGCGGGCCTGAGCGAGTTCGGGGAAGAGGCGCTCGTCGGCCTGGAACTCGCGGGAGTGGACGCAGCGGCGTCCGGCCTTCACGCGGACGGGGTGTTTCAGGTGCAGCATCTCGTGGTAGAGCAGGTATTCGATGGCGAAGCGCGGCGTTCCGGGGCGGTCGAAGACGCGGCTGACGACGATGGTGTTGTGGGCCGCGTCGTAGTGGCCCAGCGTGCGTTTCGCGACGTGCGCACTCCAGGTGAGCGTGGGGCGGCCCAGCAGGCCGTGGAAGAAACGACGGTTCACCGACTCGAAGACTTCATTGAGGTCGAATTGATGGCCCTGCGGCGAGGTGATGCGCTTGCGGCCACGGGTCTGGCGAATGCGCTCGGCTTGCTTGGACACGATCTCGGACTGCGTGTAGCGGCGATAACGGTCGGCGTGCTGCGGGGCAATCGGCTTGCGGTAGAGCTTGGCCAGCAGGATGTGGGCGATGGCCTGGTGGACGTTCTCGGGGGCGTGCTCCAGCAGGTCGGAGAGGCGGACGTGCAGGTGACCTTCGCGCAGGCGGATGGTGGTGTTGAGCGAGGTGAAACGGCGGAAACGGATGTCCATCGGCGGCATTGGGGCGCGGTGACGGAGGGCGCGGTACTCGAACGCGAAGGTCGAGATCAGGGACGCGGAAACGGCGGGAAGGACTGCGATGGGCACGCTTTCGCCAGCGTACCACGCAGGCTGGTGAGAAAAAGTCGGCTTCGACGGTAGAGGTTCTTGAAGATGCCGAGGCCAGAACGAAAGCCTCCCGTAGAGACGCGACAGCCAGCGCAAAATCTTCGATGACGTAGAGATTGTCGGCACTGTCCAAACCCATGTCCGAGAATCCGGACATGGGGCACCCCGCACTCTTGGTGCGTTGAGATTTGGCCTATCGAGGGATTTCAATCGGCTTCTGCTCTGCTGGCTGGGGATTAGTGCGGTCGGCCTCCGCCTTTGCGGCCTCGGGATGGGCCTTGAAGTAGGCGACCTGGTCGGTCTGCATCGCCGCCGCCGCTTCGTGAACATCGCCCACGGCGTCGAGGGCCAGCTTGCGGACCACCTTGTAGGCCGGATCGTCGGCTGCCGCGCGGAGCGTCGTAGACCAGCGCTCGGTCGCTTCGAGCAGCTTGGGGAGGGCCTTGCGAATGTCGCGGTGCTTCGGCCCCATACCGTCTAGGTTGTCGTTCAGCTCGTCGGCGATTGCAGCGAACTGGTCGAAGAGGTCGTGCAGGTCCTGCTCGCGACCGGGCTTGCGACGCCCCGCCAACAAGCCGTCGATCGACTTGGCGCGCGAGTCGAGGATTTTAATGAAGACGTTGATGCGGTCGGTGGGAACGTAGGCCGCCTCGCGCAACTTTTCGACTTCCGACTCGCTCATGGCGCTGTCTTTGGTTTGCGCGGCGACGTGCTTGGCGGCGCCCACGGCGAGTGCGCAGGCGACAGAGAAAACGCAGAAGATTGAGGCGAATCGTGTCAGTCGAAACATTGGATCAGTTAAGCGTCGGATGATAAGCGTCGGATCAATGGACGAACACTTGGGTCAGCATCTCGCTCTGCACCGTGTCCAGCCGCTTCAGGGTCGCCTGAAGCACGGGGCGGTCGTCGTTGGAGGCGACGTGCAGCATGTCCATGAGCCGACGTGTCGTGTGGCGCATCAGCAACTCAGCGTTCTTCAGCCGCTTGCTGTCGCGAGCTATGCTCGTCTGAATTTTTTGCACCAGAGTGTTGATGTGTCGCAAGGTGCTTCCCGCCTGCTCGTCCTCGCCGTTGGCCAATTCTCTACCGGCGACCTCCGTCAGGTTATGCACCAGTTCCGCGTACAGAAAGCACTGCTCGCGAGGTTGAGCGCTTTGCGCGCGCGCCTCAAGCTGCGCCAGCGCGGCATCGTTGAGAATGGTTTCTTCGCTGGAGGCGGCCGCGCAAACCCTTGCAGGGACCGCGACGCAGAGCAGGATGGTGAGGATGATGAAAAGACGAATTGCCGAGACTTGCGAGCCCATAGCGCACCTCAAAGTGAACGCCGTATGCTACTTCGTATGCTCAAGAGCGATCAGGCGATGTCTTGCCTGAAACTCCTGATCCGGAAACATTCCCGCCGCAATGGCGAGGAACGCCCGGTAAGCTCGCTCCGCCTCTTTGACCTCTTGCAGGGTGTCGTGCGCCGTTGCTTCGAGGAAAAGCGCTGGAGCGGAGTTGGGTAGTACAGTAGCACGTAATGCCAGAGCTTGCAAGGTCTCGCGGGGATGTCCGGCTTTGGAGTGCGCGAAGGCCAGGTGTCCGGCAGCTTCTCCGAAGGCTTCGGAATTTGGGAAACGGTCGCGTTGGGCGACGGCTGCGGCGAGAACTTGCTCGGCTTCGGGATACTTCTGTTGGAGCACGAGGACGCTGCCGAGGTCGTCGAGAACGGTGGGGTCGTGGGAGTCTTTCGCGAGCGCGGCCTTGTACATCTGCTCGGCTTCGACGTTCTGTCCGTCGAGAGCGTAGAGCCGGGCGAGTTGGCGGGTGAGGGCCGCGTCGGTCGCGAACTTTGGGTCGGAGCTGAGTTGAAGGAGCAGCGGAATCGCCTGCTTGGCGTTGCCAGCGGCAGCATAAATCGAAGCCATTTGGGAGACGAGGCGGGGATCGTTGGGGTGCGCTTTCAACGGCTCGGTGAGTGCCGCTTCGGCCTCCGCCGCGCGGTTCGTTTGTTGCAGGATGTGGGCCAGGCCAACGGCAGCGTCCAGGTCTTCGGGATGGAGTTGCAGAACGCGACGATAGGCGGCTTCGGCTCCGGCGGTGTCTCCGGAACGCTCCGCCAGAGCGGCGGAGAATGCGGTGTCCTCCGGCGTTTCGCCGGTAAGCTTGACGGCGGCGAGGAGTTCTTCGCCAGCGTCCGTAGGATGCGTCGCCTCATCGAGATGCGCGAGCGCCCGCAGTGCGCGCGCCTTGAGTTGTGGCGACGCGGTGTCCATACGCGTGACCTCGGCCAACTCACTATGAGCTTTGTCCGCTTGTCCGGCGCGGGCGTTTAGCAGGCCCAAGGCCACGCGCGGCTCGGGAACTTCGGGCGATGCAGCAATAGCCGTTTCGTAGGCCTTGGCTGCCCCTGCATCGTCGCCAATGCGCTCGTCCGCGAAGCCCAGGTCGTAAAGGATTTGCGCATCTTTCGGGCGTTCTACTGAGAGCGCCTGAAGGGTCTTCGCGGCGGCGGTAAAATCTCCGCGCTCCAGCGCGGCCTCGGCATCGCGCAGCTTGGCGTTGGCAGCGTCGACGCGGGAGTTGTCTGCCGCGTCGCGCGTGCCCGCAGGCAACTGCGCGGCGGCGCTGACGGCCGCAAGTGTGAGCAGAGAAGCCAGAAGCAAATCGCGCATTGGAGCATTTTCCTATCGATCTACGAAGCAAGAACAGGCAACCGCAAAAGCAAAAGCTGGTCCTTCGCTTCGCTCAGGATGACAATTCCAAATGAATACTGCGCCATGGCGTATTTTGTTCTAAGCTTTTTTCTTCGCGGCATTCAGAACAGGAGCGAGCCACTGCCCGGTGTAAGAGTTGGACGTTGCGGCGATCATTTCGGGCGTGCCTGCGGCGACGATTTGCCCGCCGCCGGAGCCGCCCTCGGGCCCCATGTCGATGACCCAGTCCGCACACTTGACGATGTCGAGATTGTGCTCGATGACCAGGAGCGAGCCGCCGCCGTCGATGAGTTTTTTAAACGCCGCGAGCAGTTTGGCAACATCTTCGAAATGCAAGCCGGTGGTCGGCTCGTCGAGAATGTAAAGGATGCGGCTGGCGATGCGCTTGGCCTCGCCGCGAATGGCCGTTGCGCCTCCCGAAGAGCCGGAGCGCGCGGACGCGAGATGCTGCGCGAGCTTGACGCGCTGGGCTTCGCCGCCCGAGAGGGTCGTCGCGCTTTGGCCGAGCCGCACGTAGCCGAGGCCGACTTCGTCCAGCACCGCGAGTTTGTCGACGATCTTGGGCAGGCCGGCAAAGTGAGTCAGCGCTTCCTTCACGGTCATCGAGAGCACGTCGTTTATATTCTTGCCCTTGTATTTGATGTCGAGCACGGTCGTTTTGTAGCGCGTGCCGCCGCACTCTTCGCAGGGCAGTTCAACGTCGGCGAGGAATTGCATCTCGACCGTCACTGTGCCGTCGCCTTCGCAGACATCGCATCGCCCGCCGGGTACGTTGAACGAAAAATGCCCGGCGGTGAGGCCCTTGCGCTTGGCGTCGGGTTGCGCGGCGAACAGTTCGCGGATGGCGTCGAAGGCCTTGATGTAGGTGACCGGATTCGAACGCGGCGTGCGGCCAATGGGCGATTGGTCGACCAGAATGACATCGTTCAAATAGGGCGTGCCACTGAGTTCGCGATAGAGATGCGCGGGGTCGCCGCCCTCGGTCTGCCCCAGCGCCTGCATCAGCGCGCGGTAGAGGACTTGATGCACGATGGTCGATTTGCCCGAACCGGAAACGCCGGTGACGCAGCACAGCAGGCCGAGCGGAACCTCGATATCCACGCCGCGCAGGTTGTGAATGCGCGCGCCCTTGAGCACGAGTTTTTCGCGACCCGGTTCGCGGCGATGATTGGGGACGGGAATCGAAAGCCGCCCGCTGAGATACTTGCCGGTGAGCGATGCGGGATTGTTGCGCACTTCGTCGACCGTTCCCGCCGCCAACAGCTTGCCGCCGAGTTCGCCCGCGCCGGGGCCGAGGTCGAGGAGATAGTCGGCGGAGCGAATCACGTCGGCGTCGTGCTCGACGACGAGGATGGTGTTGCCGAGATCGCGCAACTCTTCCATGATGCGGACGAGCTTGGCGGTGTCGCGCGAGTGGAGGCCGATAGACGGTTCGTCGAGCACGTAGAGCGCGCCCACCAGACGCGAGCCGAGGCTGGTGGCAAGCTGAATGCGCTGCGATTCGCCGCCCGAGAGCGTCGAACTGAGGCGGTCGAGCGTGAGGTAGTCGAGGCCGACTTCGTGCAGAAAACCGATGCGCTGGCGGACTTCTTCGAGCACCTTCGCGGCAATCTCCATCTGCGCTCGCGAGAGCGTGAGCGCGTCCATGAACTCCTGCGCCGCGACGATAGTGAGCGCGCAGACTTCGCAGATGTTTTTGCCGTTCAGCAACACCGCGCGGGCTTCCGCGCGCAGGCGTTGGCCTCGACACTCGGGGCAGGTCGCGTAGCCGCGATACTTGGAAAGAAAAACGCGGACGTGCAGCTTGTACTTTTTGCGGTCGAGATCGGCGAAGAAGCCGCGAATGCCGGGCCAACTTCCTGTGCCTTGTACGATGAAAGCCCGTTGCTCTTCTGTCAGGTCGAACCACGGAACATCGAGCGGCACACCTGCGGCCTTTGCGGCGCGGCGCATCTCGCCATGAAAGGCGCGATACTTCGGCTTCGTCCACGGATCGACTGCGCCTTCGTCGAGCGTCCTGGTGCGGTCGGGAACGATGAGGTCGGGGTCGAAGTCGATGGTGTTGCCGAAGCCCTGGCAGCGCGGGCACGCACCGTAGGGGTTGTTGAAACTGAACAAGCGCGGCTCCGGCTCACGATAAGCGCGGTGGCATGTGGAGCACTCGAAGGCCGCGGAGAAGCGCAGCGATTCGGCGGTCGCGTCTTCGTCGCGTGGCATGGTGCGAAAAACAATTTCGCCGGCCTCGCGATAGCCGGTTTCGATGGCGTCCACGAGTCGCGCGCGAATGTCGGGCGAGAGCGCGAGGCGGTCGGCGAGCACAAAGATGGGGCGATTCGGCGCATTGAAGTTCAGTTCGAGCAGCGATTCCGGCGTTGAGAACTCGACGATGCGTCCACTGCCCGTTCCCGCTTCGGACGCTTGCCAGAGGCGGTTGTAGCCGCGGCGGCGAAGTTCGGTGAGTCGCTCCTTCACGGCATCGCTGAGATCTACAACGGGTGGTGTGGTCTTCTTCGCAGCCTTTTTCGCGAGGGGCTTCACGGGCACGGGCGTAACGATTTCCGGCGCAGGGCCTTGCAAAGGTTCCAGCATCACCTCTTGCCGCATGGCCGGGAAGAGCGCGTAGACGCGAGCGCCTTCCTGCTGCGCGAGCACGCGCGTCACAATTTCATCGACCGTATCGTGGCGCACCACGCCGCCGCAGTGCAGGCAGGTGACAGTGCCACAACGCGCGTAAAGCAGACGCATGTAGTCGTAGATTTCGGTGGCGGTGGCGACCGTCGAGCGCGGATTGCGGGTCTGGTTTTTCTGCTTGATGGCAATCGCGGGGGCGAGGCCGTCCATGTGGTCGACGTCGGGTTTTTCGATGCGCTCCAGGAACTGGCGCGCGTAGGCGGAGAGGCTTTCGACGTAGCGGCGCTGGCCTTCAGCGTAGACCGTGTCGAACGCGAGCGAACTTTTACCGGAGCCGGAAACGCCGCTGACGACGGTCAGCGCGTTATGCGGAATATCGACATCGATATTTTTCAGGTTGTGGGTGCGCGCGCCGCGGATGGTGATTTTGTCGATCATTTTTCCGATCATGGGTCAGTCCGCGCGCTGCGGGCGCAGCATTTCGATCAGCAGCAGGCACGCGCCGACGACGATGGCGGAGTCTGCGACGTTGAAGTCGGGCCAGTGGTAGCCGTGGATGTGGACTTCCAGAAAATCGACGACGTAGCGCAACACCAGGCGGTCGTAAAGATTGCCCACCGCGCCGCCCAGAATGAGCGCCAGCGCAACCGATGTCACGGAGACGGTGCGTCCCACGCGCCACAGAACAATAAGCACGACCAGAACTGCGGCTATAGAAAAGGCGACGAGAAGATCGCGGACGAGAAGTTGCGACTTGACGCTGTCGAACATGCTGAAGGCCGCGCCGGTGTTGCGCACGTTGGAAATCCAGAAGTAGTGCGGAATCACGGCGACGTGATGGCCGAGTTGGACTTTGGCTTCAACGCGCAGTTTGGTGAGGCGGTCGAGCACGATGATGACTATGGCGATGACGACCATTAGCCAGCGGGCGTCGCGACTACGGGCGCTCATGCGGCCTCCGATGCGGTAGGTGGGAAGCCGATGGCTTCGAGGGCGTCGGCGCAACGGGGGCAGACGGAGGGCCAGCGGGAGTCGGTGCCGATGTCGGGCAGGACTCGCCAGCAGCGCGCGCACTTCGCGCCCTCGGCGACTTTTACCTGTAGCAGTAGTGAAGCGTTCTGCTGTGTCGCGCCAACGGACTGCACGCTGGCCTGCGACACGTTGAAGTATTCCGCCAGCGCTAATTCGTACTTCGTAAGCAACGCACCGTCGGTCGAGCCTTCCGCGACGATTGCCACGACGCTTGCGTCCAGCGATTTGCCGATGGACTTGCTGAGTCGCAACGCTTCGAGTTCCAGTAGCACCAGTTCACGAATCGCACCGAGGCGTTTCCACTCGGCTTCGATTGCGGCGATGGCTCCGGGAACGATCTCGGCCATGTCGGGGAAGAGCGCGAGGTGGACGTTCTCTTCGCGGGTGTCCGCGTTCGGCAGCAGTTTCCAGACTTCATCCGCAGTGAAGGAGAGGATCGGCGCGATGAGGCGCGTTATGGCTTCGGCGATGCGCCAGAGAGCGGTCTGCACGCTGCGGCGGGCGGGGCTGTTGGGCGCGAAGGTGTAGAGACGGTCCTTGATGACATCGAGGTAGAGGGCGCTGAGGTCGGTGTTCACGAATTCGTTGAGCGCGTGGTAGGCGCGATGAAACTCGAAGCCGTCGTAAGCCTTGCGAATCTTCGCGTCGAGTTCGGCGGTGCGGGCGAGGATGTACTGGTCGAGCGGCTGCATGTCGCACCATGCGATAGCATCCGCCGCGGGGCTGAAGTCGTGGATGTTGCCGAGCAGAAAGCGCAGCGTGTTGCGCAGCTTGCGGTAGTTCTCGCTGACGCGCTGCATGAGACCTTCGCTGGCGGCAACGTCTTCGCGGAAGTCGACGCTCGCGACCCAGAGGCGGATGATCTCCGCGCCAAGGCGGTCCGCCACATCGACGGGATCGACGCCGTTGCCGAGCGATTTTGAAAACGCGCGGCCTTGCTCGTCGAGCGTCCAGCCCGAGGTCGCAACCATGCGATACGGCGCGGCGTCGCGGATGGCGACCGAACTGAGCAGGGAAGAGTGGAACCAGCCGCGGTGCTGGTCGCCGCCCTCAGTGTAGAGGTCAGCGGGCCAATGCAACTCCGGCTCGGCGTCGAGCACGGCGTGCCAGCTTGCGCCCGACTCGAACCATACGTCGAGGATGTCCATCTCTTTGCGAAACTGCATGATCGCGCCGCACGTTTTGCAGACTGTTCCCGCAGGCAACAGCTTCTCCGCTGGATACGAATACCAGGCGTCCGCGCCTTCTTTTTCGAAGAGCGAAACGACGCTGGAGTTGATGGCTTCATCGTTGAGCGGCTCGTGGCATTTTTCGCACAGGAAGACGGCGATGGGCACACCCCAGATGCGTTGCCGCGAGATGCACCAGTCGGGGCGCGTGGCGATCATGTTGGAGATGCGTCCCTCGCCCCACGCCGGGTCCCAGACGACGAGCTTGATCTCGTCCAGCGCGCGCTGGCGGAAGGTGGTGTTGCCGCTGTGCGGCGACTCGATGGGCGTCTCCATGGCGATGAACCACTGCTCGGTGGCGCGGAAGATGAGGGGATGATGGCAGCGCCAGCAGTGGGGGTAGCTGTGGTGAAGG
>JALYTE010000390.1 GCA_030854435.1 Acidobacteriota bacterium
GCTCGTTCAAGGCTACAGCTATTGGACGTTCAGCGATATCTTCGAGGAGAACTACATGCCGGCGACCGCCTTCCAGGGTGGTTTCGGCCTGCTGACTCTGCAGGGGGTCGCCAAGCCTTCTTACCGCGCCTTCGAGCTATTGCACCGGCTCGGCGTCGATGAGTTGCCAGTGCAAGGGAACCACGAGACCGTGGATGTCTGGGTGGTCGGTCGCCTCGATGCCGTCACCGTGCTGATAACGAACCATGTCCTGCCCCGGCACCCGATCAAGACCGAGTCGGTACACATTCAATTGAAGGGTCTCCTGGCGCCACGCAATGTCTATATCGAACGCATCGATGACGAACACGCCAACGCCAAGCGGTTATGGATCGAAATGGGCAAACCAGCTCTTCCCACGGAGCGGGAAGTCGAACAGTTACACGTGGCATCCCAAATCGTGCGCGAGTCGCTGCGGTGGAATTTCGAGGCCGGAACACTGCATCTCGAATTCACGATGCCGCCCCAGGCGATCGCCGCCATCACCGTGGAACTGACGCCGAAGCCGCATGGGCGAAAGTCGCGATCGTGAGTGTCGCGCAAGCCCGCTCCGCGCTGATGGAGGCCTTGCAGCGAGATACGTTCAACTACTTCGTGCACGAGGCCAACCCGGTCAACGGACTGATCATCGACAAGACCCAGCCAGGAACGCCAGCGAGTATCGCGGCCGTAGGATTGGCGTTGTCGTCTTATCCCGTTGGTGTGGAACGCGGCTTCATGACCCGCGCGGACGCAATCCGGCGCACTCTCGCGACCTTGCGCTTCTTTCAAAAGAGCGTTCAGAGCACCGATGTGGAGGCGACCGGCCACAAGGGCTTCTATTATCACTTTCTCGATATGGTCAGTGGAAAGCGTGCGTGGAAGTGCGAGTTATCCACGGTCGACACTACGTTTCTCCTGGCCGGCATGTTGACGTTGGCAGCATACTTCTCGGGCAGCACGGCCGACGAACGTGAGATCGGCGAACTCGTCGGCGAGCTGTACCGACGCACCGACTGGAATTGGGCGCAAAACGGCGGGCTCGCTGTGACGCATGGCTGGAAGCCCGAGAGCGGCTTTTTGCCGTATCGCTGGCAGGGCTATGACGAGGCGCTGTTTCTTTATCTGCTTGGCCTCGGTTCACCGACTCATCCGCTGCCGAAGGACAGCTATGTTCAATGGATCTCGACTTACGAGTGGAGAGAGATCTATGGGCACGAGTTTTTTGTATGCTGGTCCGCTTTTACCCACCAGGTTTCTCATCTCTGGATCGATTTCCGTGGCATTGGGGACGACTACATACGCGGCAAGGAGATTGATTATTTCGAGAACAGCCGCCGCGCCACCCTCGTCCAGCAGCACTACGCCATTGATAATCCCGCCAGCTTTGACGGTTACAAGGCCAGCTGTTGGGGCATTAGCGCGAGTGACGGTCCCGGACCCACGAAGCGCACGATCAAGGGCCAGGAGCGCGAATTTTTCGACTACATTGCGCGCGGCGTGTCGGACGACGGAACCATTGCTCCCTGGGCGGTCGTCACTTCGCTGCCCTTTGCGCCCGAGGTGGTGATTCCAACGCTTGATTATTTCGAGGAGCTGAGGCTGCGCGCGAATAACCCTTACGGATTCAAAGCGACCTTCAACGCCACCTTCGGCCGGTGCGGCGATCTGTCGCACTCGTGGGTATCGCCCTTCCACTACGGCCTGAACCAAGGCCCGATCGTCTTGATGATCGAGAACTACCGCTCCGGCTTGCTCTGGAGTCTCATGCGTCAGTGTCCCAATCTCGTGGCGGGACTGAGGCGTGCGGGCTTTCAAGGTGGCTGGCTTGAACAATGATAGTGCCTACTGGCCAAACTCCCAGCCCGCCCGTTGGACCGAAGGCATCGGCAAGTCGAGCGCAAAGCGGGCGATTGCGAGATGCCTTCCCTGAAGCCGCATCAACCCAAAGGAAAGCCGAGATGACAGACGACAACGCCGTGATCGCAGCGTCCACCGACCATCAAGTGGGGGAGGCTGCGGTGAAGAAGCCGGCCGACGCCGACCCTTCGCCCGCCGACCCGGTGCCACC
>JALYTE010000392.1 GCA_030854435.1 Acidobacteriota bacterium
GGCTACGCCTTCGCAAAAAGCACGAAGGCTCCGGTCGAGATGGCAAGGGCTACGCCTTCGCAAAAAGCACGAAGGCTCCGGTCGAGATGATAGGGTCTACGCCTTCGTATTGAGCAAAACCGAGTTATTCAGTTGCTGTTTTTTCCGCAGCCTGTGAAGCCGCACCCTACCGTTAAGCAAAGGTCCCTTGACGCGACGTTTAAGCAAAGATCCCCGACGCGAAGTTTAAGCAAAGGTTCCCTAGCGCGATGTTGTGTCAAAGCCGATACAACATGCCGATGACGACGCCGAAAAGCACATGCGAAATCACGATCGAGAGAGGCGTTCGCCGACCGTAGTTCAAGGCGAGAAATCCGGGCGGCTCAAGCTGCCTCTTTACAGTGGGGCCCTGTCTTTCAGAGGCCATGCGCGGGTGGACGTCCGGCAAAACAGGCATGACCACGAGCAGGACGAAGGCGGCTTGCGCCAGTCCAATCAGGCCTCCGAGCCACCAGCACGCGACGCCGAGGTAACGAAACAGCAGGACGTATCCGATGGCGAACAGCAGACCGTTGGCGAAGTGGGTCGCGAGGCCGAGGAGCTTGGCCCGGGTGCGGCGCTCGGTGTACATGGTGCCGAGCATGTAGGGCAGGCTCATGCGGGTGAGGCGCATGGCTTGGGTGGCGCCTTCAAAGAGCAGTTGGGCGAGGGTCGCGACGGTGGCGGCGAAGAGCCAACTCAGGCAGTTCATGACGGTGTCTCCGTAGGCGGATGGGCCCGTTTTTCGATGGCGAGCGCGGCGTTGATGAGGCCGACATGGGTGAAGGTCTGCGGGAAGTTGCCGAGCAGCTTGCCGCTGGCGGGGTCGATCTCCTCGGCGAAGAGGCCGAGAGCGTTTGCGTAACGCAGGATGGTCTCAAAGTTTTCTTGCGCCGCTTCGAGAGTGCCTCCGCCCATGGCCAGAAACTCCGTCACCCAGAAACCGCAGATGCCGAACGCGCCTTCGACAGGCTGGCCGTCGTCGTTGCGGTTGCGATAGATGAGGCCGTCTCCGGCGTAGAGGGCTTGCTTGACCTTGCTAAAGGTGGCCTGGAGGCGGTGCGAATTGGAAGACTCGAAGTTGTGCATGGCAATGAGCAGGAGCGTCGCATCAATCTCGACGGAGTGCGGCCTGCTGGTGTAGGTCTCTTGCTGCTCGTTCCAACTGTTGGTTTCGAGGTCCGCGCGGATCTCGTCGCGGGTGCGACGAAAAAGTTCGACGGGCATTTTGGCGATGGCGCCGCTCGCGTGGATTTTGAGCAACTCATCCAGCGCGACCCAGCACAACAGCCTGGAGTGGGTGTGGACGCAGGACGTGCCGCGCGACTCCCAAATGCCGGCGTCGGGTTCCTTCCAGTGCTTGACGACATACTTTCCAAAGTTGACCAGCACGCTTTGCGTTTCGCGGTCGGCGAGGCCTTTGCCTTTGATGATTTGCGCGGCCCCGCAGATGACCTCGCCGTAGGTGTCGAGTTGATGCTGTTTGGCGGCGAGGTTTCCGGTGCGCACGGGCCGAGAGCTCCGGTAGCCGGACACATTGGTGATTTCCTTCTCTGGCGGGCAGGGGTTGCCGAACAGGTCGTAGACGATCATGAGCTTGGGCTGGGTGAGGCGCGTGGCGTGCAGCATCCACTCCATGAAGGCTTTGGCCTCGTCGCCATAGCCTGTGCCGCACAACGCCGACACGTTGAAGGACGCGTCGCGGAGCCAGCAGTAGCGGTAGTCCCAGTTGAGCTTGCCGCCGAGCTTTTCGGGGAGCGAGGTGGTCGCCGCGGCGACGAACGCGCCGCTGGGGGAGAACTGCAACAGCTTGAGGACGAGCGCGCTGCGTTGGACGGCCGATTTGTAGGCACCGGTGTACGAGAACTTCGACGACCACTCTTCCCACCAGGCGAGAGTTCTTTCCAGATCGGCAGGGGCGTTATTGAGCGGAGGAAGAACGGCGGGGCCTTCGCAGGTGTAGGTGAGAATCAGGTTGCGGCATTCGCCCGCGCGCAGGGAGACCGCGGCGCGGACTCCGGCCGTGTCGTTGTGCCAGTTGAGGTCGCTTTGCAATGTGAGCGCGCCCTCCTTGCCTTCGACTCGCAGACCGAGACGGCCTTTGTCGAGGATTATGGGGCGGACGCGCTCGAAGCCGTTGCGTGGTGCAAAGTTAAGCACAAGATCGACGCTGCCTTTTTCGCAGGCCAGAATGCGCGTGATTTGATGCTCCGCGGTGAGATGGTTGCACCTGTATTCCTCGCTGGCGACGGGCATGAAGTCGGTCAGCGTGAGGGAGCCTGTGGCGGTATGGAACGTGGTTTCGAGGACGTTGGTGGCGCCGACGTAGCGGTGCGTGGAGGTGTACTCGTGGCGCGGCGTGATGCTCCACATGCCGCTGCCGTCGGAGTCGAGCAGGCGCGAGAACACGGGTGAAGCGCTGAAGGTCGGCCAGCACAGCCAGTCGAGCGACCCGGATTTGGAAATGAGCGCTGCCGAACGGCAGTCGCCGATGATGCCGTAGTCGTCGATCGCGGGAACTGGAATCATGCTTGCCGAAGCTTTTTCACAATGACCCGGCGCGTGAGTTCGAGCACGACGCCATACAGAATGTGCGAGATGAGTTCGTTGATCTGTTCATGGAAGGACAGCACATTGGGCCAGCCAGACCATCCTAGCAGGGGCGTCAGGATTTCATGGAAGCCGACCCAGAAAACGACGCCGAAAGCTGCGCCGTAACCGATCGTCACCCAGTTGAACTCTTCCGCGAAGAGCGCATAGACCACGCCGGTGGCCGTGCCGAAGATCCAATGCACCAGGTTTTCGACCGGCGCATGGAGAGGTTCGGGAAGATCGTGCCCGGTCAGCATGACGGAGATGACTCCGATGCCTTTGCCCAAAGGCGAGGCCTGGAATGGGAGGCGGGGCGGCGAGACGATCTCGCAAAATGATTTGACCGCGGTGCCGACACCACCGCCGATGAGTCCGGCGATGATCGCGTTCATCCAGACCTGGGGCGGTTTGCGATTGTTGTTGGCGGACGCTGCGACCTCTTCGTTCATGTTTTCTCCATCGCGCGGATTACAGCGACTGGCGATTGGATGTAAATTGGGCCTTGAATGCGGACTCATTCCAAAGAAAGCAGATTTTCAAAGAGGCCACCCGGACACTGGCTCCGCTATTGCGGTATGGTCAGCGTCTCATGGAGTGCCGGGCCGGAGAAAAATATTGGATCGCGAAGACGGATTGCGGAAAGAAGAAACGACGGCGGCGCTGGGCTATTTGGTGCTGAGGGTCTGTTTGGGCGTAAACATCGCGATGCACGGGTTCAGCCGCCTGATGGCGGGGCATGAATTTGCGGTGGGTCTGGAGAAGCAGTTTCAAGATACATTTCTTCCGGTCTGGTCGGTGCAGGCGTTCGGCGCGGCGCTGCCGTGGGTCGAGGCCGCGGTCGGTGTGCTCGTGTTCGCGGGCCTGTTTACGCGGTCGGCGCTGGTTGCCGGAGGCGTCGTGATCGCCGTTCTGACCTTCGGAACCGCGCTGGTGCAGCAGTGGGACGTCGCGGGCGTTCAACTTGTTTATGCGCTGGTGTTTGCTGTGTTGTTGTGGCTCCACCGGTACAACCGGTTCTCGCTGGACCGTTTTCTCGTCGGGCGTGAGGTGTCACGGGGTGTCGCCGGGTTGGCGGTGGTATCGACCGCGCTGTGGGCCGCTGCAGGCCCTGGCGCTCATGCGGCTGTGCCGGGTCCACCGGTGCTGGTGGAGTTGTTCACCTCTGAAGGATGTTCGAGCTGTCCGCCGGCGGACGCGATGCTCGCGGAAATCTCGAAGAATCTGCCCGGCGTGATCGTGTTGTCGGAACACGTCGATTACTGGAACCGCCTGGGGTGGACCGATCCGTATT
>JALYTE010000395.1 GCA_030854435.1 Acidobacteriota bacterium
TTTTGGCGGGCCCTTCAACGTCGGCTTCGATGGCGACAGCGCCCTCTTTGCGCGCGCGCGAGAGCAGGTCGAACAGCATTTTGAGGGTTTCGATGTAGCGCTTCTTTGAAAACGGCGTTCCTTTGAGCACGCCGAGGAGTCCCGCAACAATGTCCTTCAAGATGTGCATCGGGTTGGCGGTCAGCACCGTGCCGATGGCCGCTCCGAGAATGATGACCAATTCGGCCGGCTGGACCAGGACCAGGATATTTCCCTTGTCCATCAAGTAGCCGCCGATCACGCAGGCGAAGACGACCAGGATTCCTATGACCGAAAACATGCTGGGTTCCGTCCTGTCCGAATGGGGTAAGCCGATGCGCCTGAAATGGGTACCGTGGCGCGAAAGAGGTGATTCCTTTCTGCTTATCGGCATGGGCGCGGGTTCGTGCTAATCGCCAGGGCGTTGAGGGCGGAAACCCCAAAGGCTTAGAAACATGCCAGCTTACCCGCGAAGCACAACGATAACGGTCGACAATATAGTAATCGTTCGATTACAATTGATTAATGTTTTCGATCCGACCGCTGCCCGAGTTCACCGCTTGGATCGACGGCCTCAAGGATGAGTCGGTACGCGGCGTGATCGTGGCCAGGATCAAACGATTGGAGCGCGGTTTGATGGGAGACGTTCAGCCGGTTGGCGAGGGCGTCTCGGAACTGCGGATACACCTGGGCGCGGGATGGCGTTTGTATTTCACGCAACGCGGCACCCAGATCATTGTGCTGCTGGTCGGCGGCTCGAAGCGCACCCAGAAGAAAGACATCAAGCGCGCCAAGGTACTGGCCGCAATGCTCGATCGAACGGAGGAAATATCATGAGCAAACGCATCAAGGTGGCCGATCTACCCGAGTTCGACGCCGCGCATTATCTCGACAGTGAGACCGCCATCGCCGCCTACTTGACCGACATTCTGGAAGCCAACGATGCCGCTTTGTTGGCTTCGGCGCTGGGAGACATTGCCCGCGCTCGGGGCATGTCGGAGATTGCGAAAACGGCCGGGATCACGCGGGAAGCTCTGTACAAAGCCTTGCGTCCCGATAGCGCTCCACGATTCGATACCGTAAGTCGCGTGTGCGCGGCGCTCGGTGTGCGTCTGGTTGCCCAAGCTGTCCACCCTGCTCCGGATTCCGCAGGCGACTAAACCGCACGAATCTCCAGCGTCTTGCCGAGGGCCTTCATCGCCACGGCGATCCCATCGATCTTCGACGTGTGGTGGATGTTGACCAGCCGGTTCACTTCCTGCGGCGTCGTCTCCAACCTTCGAGCCAGTTCGGCGGGCCGCACCTTTTGTTGAACCATCTCGTTGAGCAGCAGCACCTTTGCCGACAGGCTGAGGGGAAGTTCCACAACGCGCTGTCGGCGTTTTGCGACCGAAGGCATGGGAACTACCCTTTTATCGTCGAAGTAGAAATCCATGGCCGACTCGAGCGCTTCGGCGGCCATCTCCATCGCCTCCTCCACGGTCTCGCCCTGGGTGATCGCTTCGGGGATATCGACGAAGGTGACGACGAAGCCCCCCGCCTTTTTGTCTGCCGTCAATGTGACTGGGTATGCGAGCATGTTTGTTCCCTCCACTACTTCAGTCCGAGTTGCTTTTTGATGCCCTGCAATGTTCCGGTCTTCAATTCCTTGCCGTGCATCGGCAGAATGGAATGCTTACCGTTCAACATCACCTTGAAATGCGAGCCTTTGGCAGGCTTGAATGTCGCGCCTTGTTCGGTCAGCCAACGCTTGAACTTCGCGCTTTTCATAGAGGCCCAATATTAACAATAATGTTTATAAGATCAAGTGGTTCCTCGCACGCATAATGCGGGGTGTCCGCAAAACGTGCTGCGTCCCGTCGTTTGCCGCTCATCATTACGCGCGCCGCGCCGATAAGACGTAGGACGCAACTCAATTTTGAAGCACCGTGGGGTTTCGATGGGCGAGAGCACTGAAGCGCAGGGAGTTGCCGGGACCGAGCGCATCCATACCCGTTCCATCGCGACGCGGTTGCGCTGGATCATCACCCTAGCGACCACGACGGCGCTGCTGATCTCCTGCGTCGGGTTCATTGTTTACGACAGCCACTCCTTCCGCACCAACAAGATCGAGGACGTGAAGATGCTGACCGAGGTGCTCGGGGCCAACAGCATTGGAGCTTTGAGCCTGAATGATCCGGCGACCGCGGCAGTGGTCCTCAAGGCGCTGAAGTTCACGCCTCAGGTGCAGGAAGCCGCCGTGTACGACCGCAATGGGGTGTTGTTCGCGACCTACTTTCCGGCGGGCGACCATGGAAAATTTCTGGCGCCGCTGGCGCAGACCGACCTCGACTACTTCCCCGATCTGCACACCCTGGTCGTCTTCCGCGACGTGCATCTGGGCGCGGAGAAAATTGGGACGGTCTACATCCGCTACGACCTGGCGGAGGTGATCGACCGCCGCACTCGGGGCGTCCTGATGATGGTGCTGCTGGCGGCGATCGCGCTTCCCTTGGCGCTGTTGCTGGCGTCCTGGCTGCAGCGTTCGATCACGTCGCCGATCCTCAAGCTCGTGGACGCAACGCGGCTGGTTTGCTCGCAGAAGGACTACTCGGCCAGCGTCGCCGTACACAAGGAAAACGACGACGAGGTCGGCGTCCTGATCGACGGCTTCAACAACATGCTGGCGCAGATTCGGCAGCGCGACCTGGTGTTGCAACAGGCCAAAGACGTGGCCGAGGCCGCCAACCGGTCGAAGAGCGAATTCCTGGCCAACATGAGCCACGAGATTCGCACCCCGATGAACGGCGTGCTGGGCATGACGGAGTTGGCGCTCGAAACCGATCTGACGCCGGAACAGCGGGAGTACCTCGGCATGGCCAAGCTTTCGGCCGACGCGCTGCTCACGGTCATCAACGACATTCTGGACTTTTCAAAGATCGAAGCGGGACACCTGGACATGGAGGCCGCTCCGTTCGAGGTGCGCGAATGCCTGGATCTCGCGCTCAAAACGCTGGCCATTCGCGCCGATGAAAAGCGGCTTGAACTGCTCTGCGATGTGGCGATCGATGTCCCCGATGTGATGGTGGGCGACGCCGCGCGTCTGCGCCAGATCGTGCTCAATCTGGTGGGCAACGCGATCAAGTTCACGACGCAGGGAGAGATCGCGCTGGGAGTGACCATCGAGGAGCGGCGCGATCGCGCCAAGCTGCTGCGCTTCACGGTCGCCGACACCGGTATCGGCATTCCCGCCGACAAACTCGAACATATCTTCAAGCCCTTTTCTCAAGCCGACGCCTCCACCACCCGACGCTACGGCGGGACGGGGCTGGGCCTCACCATCAGCACGCGCTTGGTGGCGGGCATGGGAGGCACGGTCCATGTGACTAGCGAGGAAGGTCGCGGCAGCACGTTCTCCTTCACCGCGCTGCTGGGCGATTCGACGGAGACGAGCGTCGCAAAACCGGCCATCGCTTCGCCTGAAAAACTGCGCGACATGCGGGTGCTGGTGGTCGACGACAACTCCACCAATCGACGCATTCTCGACCGCATGTTGACCCGCTGGGGCATGAGGCCCGATAGTGCCGACGGTGCCGATAGCGCGATGGAGTGCTTGTTTCACGCCAGCCGTACAGGCGACCCCTACTCCCTGATTCTGACCGACATGCATATGCCGGACGCGGACGGCTTCGACTTCATCGGCCGCGTCAGGGCCGAGCAGGGCTTGAGCGCGCCGACCGTCATGCTGCTCACCTCCGCCGGGCATCGCCGCGACGTGGCCCGCTGCCAGGAGCTGCGCGTGGAGGCGTATCTATTGAAGCCGGTCCGGGAGTCGGAGCTGCGCGATGCCGTCGCGCGCCTGGTGGGGAGTGTCGTTCAAGAACGCCGCGCGCTTCATATTCTGGAGACGAAAGCGGAGGCGAAAACTCTCGCCATACAGGAGCCGGACCTCGGCGAAGGGCTCGACATTCTGGTCGCCGAAGACAACCTCGTGAACCAGAAGCTGGCGCTTCGACTGTTGCAGAAACGCGGGCATAGAGTCGCGCTGGCGAAAGACGGGAGGGAGGTCCTGGCGCTGCTCGAAAGCCTGACCTTCGACCTGATCCTGATGGACGTCCAGATGCCCCGGATGGACGGCGTCGAAGCCGCGTTGGAAATTCGGCGGCGGGAGGAGGCCACGGGGGAGCATATTCCCATCTTCGCCGTGACCGCGAATGCGATGAAGGGCGACCGCGAACACTACCTCGCCAGCGGCATGGACGGGTACCTCGCCAAGCCCATCAGCCCCGCTGAACTGGACCGCTTGCTGAACGAGTTCCGCACCGTTCGGACGTTCGACCGGAAGTGGACGCAGGCGGCTTAGCGAGCAAAACGTGATTCATTGTGCTATAGTTCATAGTGTTAGGCTGGCTACGCGCAAACTTTCAAAACGAAAGGGGATGCACGGTTTACACGGCGCGAGGGAATAGCCGACCAAAGCTTGCGGGAGGCCATCGGACGGGCGGAACGGAGCATGATCGACGCCGATCTGGGCGGCGGTCTCATTAAGCAGCGCGTCGCCCGGGCAGGGCAGGGACGGTCCGGCGGGTATCGCATGATCGTCGCTTATCGGGTCAAAGATCGCGCCGTGTTCCTCTATGGGTTCGCAAAAAACGAGCGGGAGAATATCGACTCGGACGAATTGGTTTGAATTGCGGAGAGGTGGGTTTGAATTGGCTAAACTCCCTGCCTCAGAAAATTGCCGAAGCCATCGCAGGTGGATCGTTACAGGAGGTTGATCGTGACGAACAAAAAGACGCTTAACCGGTTGAGCGAAGCCATTCTTGAAATGGCCGGGGACCAGCACCGGATCGGCATCATGGACGATGCCACCTATCGCAAGATCACCCTGCGCCACCTGGGGCCGCAAGCCCTTGACACAGCCGAGCCGATCAGTGGCGAAGAAATCCGCACGTTGCGGGAGCGGGCCCATTTGAGTCAAGCGGTGTTTGCCCGTTATCTCAATCTCACCGCGGGGTACGTCTCTCAGTTGGAGCGCGGGACCAAGCAACCCAAAGGCCCGGCCCTCACGCTGCTCAACGTCATTCGCCGCAAGGGGCTTGAGGCGATTCTCTAAGAATCTGTTTTTTTACCTGAAAGAAATTGTCATCTCGACCGTAGGCGCGCTTTTTGCGCCAAAGTGGAGAGATCGCAGCATTTCAAAATGCCCAGGCGTATCGAAAAGTCCTTGCCGTGCCGATAAGACGGCAAGGCGACACTTCGCGCCAAGGGACGGCCGGTGCAAACAGCAGAGTTCGCGAACCATACGGGGGTCGACCTGAAGGAGTTGTTCGCTCGCGTGGAATACGATCGCGAGCTGCTGCGCGACGTGTTTCAGATATTCACCGAAGAGTTTCCGAAACTGCACGCTCTGCTGCAGTGTGCCGTCGAGCATGGCGACGCGGAACAAATCCAGACCGAAGCCCACACCCTGAAGGGGATGCTGGCCAGCCTTTCCTTCGTCAAAGCGTCCGCCTCCGCGATGCGGATCGAGCGCATGGCGCAGCAGGCCGATTTAGCAGGCATTCAAGAAGAAATGGCGCACCTCGAATATGAAGTTCCCTTCGCCCAGACCAATTTGGTGAAAGCCTGCGAGGAGATCTGGTGAAAATCCTTCTGGCCGATGACGACGCGGTTTCACGCACCATGCTGAAGCGCACGCTGGAACGGAGCGGGTTCGATGTGGTTTGCGTGGCGGACGGACAAAGCGCGGTGGACTGCCTGCTGGGCAAAGATGCGCCGCGCATGGCGATATTGGACTGGGTGATGCCCGGCAAAGACGGCCCCGCCGTGTGCCGGGAAGTCCGCGCCGACGACGGAGGGTCGACGGTCTATCTGATTCTGCTGACGGCCCGCGAGGCGGTCGAAGACGTCGTCATGGGCTTTGAAGCGGGGGCCGACGACTATCTGACCAAGCCCTGCAATCCGGACGAACTGAAAGCGCGCTTGAGGGTGGGAGCGCGGTCGCTCGAACTCCAGGACTCGCTGCTGCACGAGGCCGAGCACGATTCGCTCACCGGCTTGCCCAACCGGGCGTTTTTCGTGAAGCGGCTGGCGCAAAACGTGCGCAAGGCGCGCGAGTTGCCGAGCTATCAATTTACGCTGCTGTTCATCGACATTGACCGCTTCAAACACGTCAACGACAGCCTGGGGCATACCACCGGCGACGAATTGATGAAGGGCATGGCGCAACGCCTGCTGCAATCGGTGCGGGTGGGGCCGAAGCCGCCCGGAGAGCTTGGCCCGTGCTCGGCGAACATCGGCATGGGCGATCTAGTCGCGCGCATCGGCGGCGATGAGTTTGTGATTCTGCTTGAGAACCTCGCCGACCTCGACGACGGCGTGCGGGTCGCCGAACGCATTCAGCAGCAACTGCGGTCGGCGTTCACGCTCGCGGGATGCGAAATATTCATTACCGCCAGCATCGGCATCTCGACCAGCCAGGGGGCGGCGACCGAATCCGCCGAAGTGTTGCGCTGTGCCGATGCGGCGATGTACAAAGCCAAGTCGATGGGAAAAGCACGGTATCACATCGGCGATTTCACCAGCAACGCCGCAGCGGTTGGCCTGCTGAAGCTTGAAAACGACCTACGACGGGCCGTCGAAAACGAAGAGTTTGAAGTCTATTACCAGCCCATCGTCCGGTTGGGCGACTCCTCCGTGACCCGGTTCGAGGCGCTGGTGCGGTGGAACCATCCCACCCGCGGGCTGCTCCAGCCGGGGGCCTTCATTCCGGTGGCGGAAGAGTCCGGCCTGATCGTTCCGATGGGCGCGTGGGTGATGCGCGAAGCCTGCCGCCAGGCGCAGGAGTGGAACGCGGATTTCCGACCCGCCGGACCCGTCACGGTGTGCGTCAACATCTCGCCCCGGCAGTTTGGCGAGGACAATTTGGTGCAGGGAGTGAGGGACATTCTGGCCGAAACGGGCCTGGATCCGCGGTGTCTTGAACTTGAAGTGACGGAGAACCTGACCATGCAGGACGCTGCACGAGCGGTACTCCTGCTGACGGATCTGAGCAAGCTGGGGGTCTCGATCTCGCTCGACGATTTTGGCACCGGCTGCTCGTCGCTCAGCTATCTGCTCCGGTTTCCTATCAGCACCCTGAAGATCGACCAATCCTTTGTGGCGAATATTGCCCGGCGCGACGGCAGTTCGGCGGGCAGTTCCGCTATTGTGCAGACGATCATCGCGCTGGGCCACAATCTGGGCATGAAAGTGGTCGCCGAAGGCATCGAGACTTCGGCGCAAATGGAGGTGCTCAGCGGGCTGGGCTGCGACCTCGGGCAAGGTTATCTGCTTTCGCGCCCGGTCGCGGCGTACAAAGCGGCCGAGATGCTCCGAGGACGCCCCTTCCCACGGCAGTTGCCAAACCGGAATGTGTCCCGCGCCAACCATAACCTGATGCTTGTCGCGTCGTAGAGCAAGTTACCGCTGTTCTTGCTTTTATTTCTGTCATTCCCGCAATGAACCTGCTTCTTCTTCTACTCCTGGCGTCGTTCTTCCAGCGCTCTGTCGCGAGGCGGTTCCATCCCCACCCACACCCCGCGCTTGCCATTGATCAAAGCCGCGAATTGTGTCACCGGTTCCTGTTCCTCCGTCGAGCCGAACAGAAAAGTGAATCCAACCTGACGCCCTTCAGCATGGCTGAGCCGGGCGTCGATTTTCAACACCCGGGCCGGATGGCGAAGTGTCAACAACCCAGTGCGGCCCACCGCCAATGTGCGCTCCAACTGCGCGCGAATGCCGGTCGCGCTGAAGTCCTTGCAGCGGCCATACACCGTTGCGCCGTCGGTCAGAAACTCGATATCGAAAACGGTGACCGCTCGGGGCGAGCGATATTCAAACGGTCGCATTCCGTGGCTTTCCTCCGGAGGGTGTGCTTACCACCCATATCTATCGGCAAAATCCAATTTTTCACAAGCGCGCGAAGCGATTGTCCCAAAATGAACCTCAGTTCCAATTTGTTTCATTGCAGACCAGACGCCAGATAAACACAAAGAAGCCTGCCCGAATATCCACACCCGCTCGTTATAGTTCAACCTCTGACCAGGTGACGCCACATGAATACAGCAGGAACTGTTTCAAGCTCCGTTGTAGAAGATGCCGCCTTCAATTTCGCGGCCGTTCAACCTTTCCTCCCCCAACCGTTTGTGGATGCGGCCGTGCGCGCTCAACCGTGCGCGGCGGTCCGGCCGCGTGTCCTGATCGTCGAGGACGACGTTCCGCTTAGCAAGTTTCTCGGCCGGGAACTGGTGGATCTGGGCTTCAGCGTGGATGTCCGCCACGATGCGGAGCGGGCCAGCGAGCTCGTGAAGTCGAACAGCCACGACCTGATCATTCTCGACCTTTCCCGCGTGGACGGCCTGACGTTTCTGCAACATATTCGCACGCTCGTCCCATCCCAGGTCCCGATTCTGGTCTTGTCGGCGAGAACGTCGAGCGAAGACGTAGTGCGCGCGCTCGACTGCGGAGCGGACGATTGCCTGAGCAAGCCATTTTCATTTCGCGAGTTGCAGGCGCGGATGCGCTGCCTGCTGCGCCGCAACATGCTGCCCGCGACAGCCCCGACTTCATCGTCGTCCGCATCGTCATCCGCATCGAGGGTCGATAACCTGGAGATGAACCGCGAAGAACGCAGAGTGGTGCGCGGCACGCGGCGCATCGACCTCACTCCGCGGGAGTTCGCCATACTGGACCATTTGATGGCCAACGCCGGCAAGCCCGTTTCCCGGACAGACCTCATGAGCGAAGTCTGGAACATCGCCTTTGACCCCAAGACCAACATCGTCGATGTCTACATGAAATATGTCAGGGACAAGGTGGATGGCGTCGGTGAGCGTAAGCTGATCCATACCGTTCGCGGCGTGGGATACGTCTTGAGCGACAACTAGGAACCATGAAACCCCAGGCCGCAGCGAACTATCGCCTGTTTGAGAACCAGCCGGTCGGCGTCCTGCTGGCCAGCCCGAACAGCAGGTTGCGCCAGGACTTGCGCGACAAGATGCGGTTGCCGCAGTGGGAGTTGCGCGAAGCCGCCAGCGGCGCCGAGGCCATGGAGCACTTGCACGAAAGCCTCAGCGACATCCTACTGCTCGACCCCATGCTGCCCGACCTTGAGTCCACCGAGTTTGGCGACATGGTGCGCGACCGCTTTCCCAGCGTGCAGGTGCTGACGGTCAACGCGCACACCGGTCAGCTTGTCCTGGGTGCGGCTTCGCCGACGCCGTTGGCGGCGCGGTTGGCGGAGATGCTCTACACCAGCAGCGGCGCGCACCCTGCCGCGCTGACTCCGATGCAACTCCAGCGGCGACGCGAATCTGCCGATGCCCAGCGCGGTTTGCGCGGCATGATTGGCGACTCGGAGCCGATGCAGCGCGTGTACGAACTCGCGCACATGGTCGCCCCGCGCGATACGACGGTGCTGGTAACGGGCGAAAGCGGGACGGGTAAGGACCTCATCGCGCAGGCCATCCACCTCATCAGCCCGCGCGAAAAACAGCCGTTGGTGGTCATCAATTGCGCGGCGATCCCGGAGTCGTTGCTGGAGGCCGAACTGTTCGGCTACGTGAAGGGTTCGTTCACCGGCGCGGTGCAATCGCGCATCGGCCGCATCCACGCGGCGCATGGGGGAACGCTTTTTCTCGATGAGATTGGCGACATGCCGCTGTCGCTACAGAGCAAGATTTTGCGTTTTCTGGAACAAGGCGAAGTGCAGCGGATTGGCGGCAACGACAATCTCAAAGTCGATGTTCGCGTGGTGGCCGCGACCAACGCCGACTTGCAAACGCTGGTCAAGCAAAAGCTCTTTCGCGAAGACCTCTACTATCGGCTGGCCATCTTTCCCATCAAGCTGCCGCCGCTGCGCGAGCGTCGTGGTGACATCGAAAAACTGACCCATGCGTTCCTTGCGAAGTTCAGCCCTGGAACGGCGCTGTGTACAGCCGCGCTGGAGATGCTGCAAGAGCACGACTGGCCGGGCAATGTGCGCGAGTTGCGCAACGTGCTCGAACGCGCCAGCATCGTGGTCGCGGGCGGCCCTGAAATCCTGCCCAGCCACATCCTGCTCTAAAGCAATTAGCCAGCGCGTTTGTTGTTGCTATTGCTGTTGCTCTTGCTTTTCTTTCTGTCATTCCCGGAGGGAACCTGCTTGCGTTCAGAATCGACACAATGCATCCAGACCCCTCAGTTCAGATTGGCTATCGTCGTGCTTACCCACTAGGCAGATGCTGCCTGGTTCTCATCTCGCTCTCATTAGCGCTCCGCTTGCGGCGGAGACGCATCCTCCCAGCGCCGCGCTTCTAGCCGATGCGTTTTCGGAGTTTATCGCGACTTCTTCGCGGCTCGAAGCTTCCTACCGCGAGTTGCAGAGCGAGGTCTACGGCCTCGGCGTAGAGTTGGCCGAGCGCAACGCGGCCTTGAACGCCAGCCTCGCGCAAAATGAGGCGATGCGACTGGCGCTCGAGCAGGTGGTCGACTCCATGCCGTGCGGCGTGATGGTCGTCGATAACGCGGGCAGCATTTCGATGAGCAATGCGGAGACAAGCCGTCTGCTCGAACTCGATGCGGCGCATAGCAAGCCTGCGACGTTGCGAGAAATCGCCGTTCGCAGCGGCCTTAGTCTCGGCATGTTCTTCGCCGAAGATGCCACGGATACTTCGCAAGAGTTTTCCGTTCACAGCACCGCTGGAGCGCGTTGTCTGGAGATTCGCAATCGGCGGTTGTTCCATCAGCCCAACAGGGAAGGGAAGCCGGACCAGACGATCCTGATTCTGCGCGACATCACGGCGCAGAAGCGCGCCGAGCATGACCGCGAAGCCGCGCGCAATGCGATGGCCGCCGCCGAAGTTACGGCCATTCTCGCGCATGAGATTCGGAACCCGCTCGCCAGCCTCGAACTTTTCGCCGAGCTGATCGAGCATGACGGCGCGCGTCGCAGCGAGTGGATTTCCAATCTGCGAGCGGGAATACGTTCGCTCTCCGCGACCGTCGACAACGTGTTGAGCTTCCAGATTTCCGGCCCGGCCAAACTTGTTTTAGTTGCGCTGGCCGGCGTTGTCGGGGACGCAATCGAATTTGTCCGGCCCCTCGCGGAGCAAGCGGGCATCGTGTTCGAGTGGCGGGGCCGCGACAGCAAACTGTGCGTCAACGGTGCTGAAAGCGCGTTGCGGCAGGTGATGCTCAATCTTTTTGCGAACGCGATTCGGCACACGCCCGCGGGCGGCAAGGTGACCGTATCGCTGCGAGGCGACAGCGCGGGCCGCGCCATCGTCCGATGTTCCGACACTGGATGCGGTATACGCCGCGACCAGATCGGGCGCGTCTTCGAGCGCGGTTTTAGCGGCAACGGCGACAGCTCCGGCCTCGGCCTCGCGGTCTGCGAGCGCATCATGCGGCAACATGGAGGTCGCATCTCAGTTTCCAATCGCGCACATTCGGGAGTTTGCTTCCGTCTCGATTTCCCCGCATTGGAAAGGGTCGCCGCATGACAAACACTCTTTCCAAATCGCAGCCCCACTCGGTGCTGGTCGTCGACGACGAGCCCGGCGTGCGCACCGCGCTGCAAGCCAACTTCCTGCGCCACGGATGGAACGTGCAAACCGCGAGTGGCATTCGCGACGCGGCGGCGGCAATCGAGCGCGGCAGCTTCGACCTGGTCGTCAGCGACATTCGCATGAGGGACGGCGACGGGTTCGAGGTCATGACGCTGGTGCGCAAGGATTCTCCGAGCACTGCGGTCATTCTGCTCACGGCCTTCGGCAGCGTGCCCGAAGCCGTCAAATCCATGCGCGGCGGAGCGTTCGACTATCTCACTAAACCCGTTTCGTTCGATCAACTACAAGCCACCGCCGCGCGCGTCATGCAGCGGGCCGTGGCTATAGATGCGGGGTGCCCCATGTCCGGATTTTCGGACATGGGTTCCGCGTCGAGTTTCACCTCAACTGCTCCTGTTGAAACCGTCAACTCAGGCATCATCGGCCGTTCACCTCTACTGCTCCAAACTCTGCACCGCGCTCGCGCTGCGGCCAGCACCGGTGCCGACGTGCTCGTCGAAGCCGAGAGCGGCACGGGCAAGGAACTTATCGCTCGCTTTATCCACGACGCAAGCGACCGCGCCGACAAGCCATTTGTCGCGGTCAACTGCGCGGCCATTCCGGAGCACCTGATCGAAAGCGAACTCTTCGGCCATGCGCGCGGCGCGTTCACGGGCGCGAGCGCGACCAAAATCGGCAAGTTCGAGATGGCCAACGGCGGCACGCTGCTGCTCGACGAGATCGGCGAAATGCCGTTGCATCTTCAGCCGAAATTGTTGCGCGTTTTGCAAGAGCGCGAATTCGAGCGGCTCGGCGAAACGCGCTCTATTCGCGTCGATATCCGCGTCATCGCCACGACCAACGCCGTGCTGGGCGCGATGGTGGACCAAGGCCGTTTTCGCAGCGACCTGTACTACCGGCTCAACGTGATTCCGCTTTCCATTCCCGCGCTTCGCGACCGCGCGGAAGACATCCCCTCGCTCGCAACGCACTTCGCCGCGCGGTTCGCCGCCGAAAACAACTGCGCCGTGCCCGCGCTCGACGCCAGCTTCCTCCACGAGCTTCAGGGCCACGCGTGGCCGGGCAATGTCCGCGAACTCGGCAACTTCATGCGCCGTGTGCTTTCGCTGCATCGCGGAGTAACGCTCAACGCCGCATATTTTCAGCAGGAGTTCAAGCCTCTGACGCGCGCGCAAATCACGCCGCATGCCATGCCGCCCGCGGGCACGCGCATCTCCGAGATCGAAAAACTGCACCTCGAAAACACGTTGGCGCTAGCCCACGGCAACCGTACGCACGCCGCCGAGATGCTGGGTATCAGCCTGCGCACCGTGCGCAACAAGATCAAGGAGTACGGCTTGCCGCCCCGCACTTACTTGCGAACACCCGCTGTACACCCCCTCATGAACAGGAGCTGCGCATGACCTCGACCCCGAGCCTGCTCTCCACGTTGGAAAGCTATTTGAACCTGACCACCAGCCGCGGGCAAGCCATCGCCGCCAACATGGCGAATGTCGACACGCCCGGCTACCGCACGCGCGACATCGATTTCGACCGCGAACTGCACAAGGCGATGACCGCTTCGGCGAGCGAGTCGGGAACGGCGCAACTGACGCCAGCCTTCCAACAAGTGCAAGGACTACTAGAGCGGCCCGACGGCAACAACGTCAGCCTCGACCGCGAAGGCCTGCTGCTCTCGGAAACGCAGTTGCAATATCAAATCGGCGTGCAACTCGTGAAGCACCACTTCCACGGCCTGTTCAGCGCCATCAACGGAGGCAACTAGTGAAGCTCTTCGACATCCTTGCGATCAGCGGCTCCGCGCTCTCCGCCGAACGCCAACGCTCGGAAATCATCGCGGCCAACATGGCCAACGCCGAGACCACGCACACCGAAGCGGGAGGCCCATTCCATCGCCGGGAAGTCGTCTTCCGCTCGCCCGCCGGGACCGCGTTTCGGATGTCGCTCGCCAACGCGCGGGGCCCCAACTTCAACGCCCCGCCTCCGGGCAGCGTGCAAATCTCCGACGTTGTTGACGATCCCACGCCGCCCGTCATGCGCTACCAGCCTGGCCATCCCGACGCGAACAAAGACGGCTACGTCGCGTACCCCGCCATCAATCCGGCGATGGAAATGGTGGACCTGATGGGATCGGTGCGGGCCTATCAACTCAATGCGTCCGCCATCACCGCCTCGAAACAAATGATTCAGCAAACGATCGACATTCTCAAAAGTTAAGCCAGCGGAGCGAACACTATGTCCAGCATGATTCCCGGCCTCGGCGCTCTTGGTTCCATCGCCGGTTTGCCCAAACTCCCCTCGCTCACTCCCGCCGAAACGGGCGAAGGCTTCGGCGGCGTCTTGAAGGCCGCACTACAGCAGGTGAACCAGTTGAGTGGTGGCGCCGAGCAACAGATTGGCAGCCTTCTGCAAGGCGGCAACGCCGACATGAGCACCGTCATGATCGCAGTCGAAAAAGCGGACGTGGCGTTTCAACTGATGATGCAGGTGCGCAACAAAATCGTGAACGCTTATCAAGACATCGAGAAGATGCAGTTCTAAAGAACGGCGAAGCAGAGAAACATGGCAGGCAGCAACGCATCGACGGCCGCAAATAAAAACATCGCATCGATGCGCGCCCTTGATCGCGTCAAAATATTCTGGGCCACTCGCAACTCCAGCCAACGGCTCTACCTCGGCATCGGCGCGGCCATCACCCTTGCCGCCGCCGCGCTATTCGCTCAGACGATCGCATCTCCGGACTACAAGCCGCTCATCTCCGGGCTTGAGCCTGCGGACGCGCAAACCCTCTCCGCGCAACTTTCGGCGAAGAAAATCCCGTTCATCGTCGCACCCGACGGCACCTCCATTAGCGTTCCCGCAGGCCAGATCGACGCAGCGCGCCTCGAAGTTTCGTCGCACGACTCGCCGCACAGCGGGCGCATGGGCTTTGAAATCTTTGACAAAGTTTCCTGGGGCCAGACCGAATTTGACGAGAAGGTCAACTATCAGCGCGCGCTCGAAGGCGAACTGGAGCGCACCATCCAGACCATGAGCAACATCAAAAGCGCGCGCGTGCATCTGGTGATGGCGACCGATTCCGTGTTCATGGATCGCGAACGCGGCGCGAAGGCTTCGGTCACGCTGCGCCTGCGTCGCGGCTCTCTCTCTCGCGAAGAACTTTCCGCCATCACGCATCTGGTCGCTGGCGCCGTCGATGAGTTGAAGCCCGGCGACGTGGCCATCGTCGACGCCGACTCCAACCACTCGCTCGCCGCCAGCAGCAGTTCGACCGGCTCCAACGACGAAGTCGAACAAGGCCTCACCCGGCGCCTGGTCGCCACGCTCGCGCCGGTCGTGGGCGCTGAAGGCATCCACGCAACGGTCAACGTAGAGTACGAAACCGGCAGCAGTGAAGAGAGCCAGGAGAAGTACGATCCTGCCGTCAGCGTTCCACTCAACATGCAGCGCTCGGAGGAAAATACAGCTGCGGGTGCGGCCATCGGCGGAGTCCCGGGAACCTCCAGCAATGTTGCGAAGGCCAAGCCCGCTATCGCGCCATCTCCAAAAGACCCCGGCCAATCCTCGAAAACCGAAGCCGCAACCTACGGCGTCAACCGCACCACGCGTCACGTTATCGAACCCGCCGGACGCATCCGCCGCCTGACCGCCGCGGTGTTAGTGGACGACGCGATCGAGCGCAAACAGGAGAAAGGGAAGTGGGTCGAGACCTACAAGAAGCGCTCGCCCGAAGACCTCAAGCTCATCACCGAGCTCGCGCAGGCCGCCATCGGTTTCAGCACCGTTCGCGGCGACTTGATCAGCGTGCAGAACCTCACCTTCGACCACGCCGCGAGCGTCGACGCTCCTGCAGTAACGTTCGTCGAGAAGGCCCGCAAGGGTTTCGACGACTACGCGGCGTTCGTGCGCTACGCGGCGCTCTTCGCGCTCTTCGCTCTGGTCTACATGCTGATGATTCGCCCTATCCAGAAGCGGGCTCTGGCCGCTCCCGACGCTGCTTTGCTGGCCTCGCTCTCTCCCGCTCGGCTGACAGCGGACAACGACGCGCCGGACTCTGCTTCAAGCCTTGCGCAACGTTCGCTGGCCCTGAAAAAGCAGCTCACCGACTTCATTCAAACCGAGCCTGAGACCAGCACGGTCGCCGTCCGCGCGTGGCTGCGCGAAGGGGCGAAATGACAGCTTCGCTAGACCTCTCGAAACCCGAAATCTCCAGGCTTAGCGGGGCGCGTAAAACGGCGATCCTGCTGACGGTGCTTGGCGAAGACTCCGCTGCCATTGTGTTCCGCCATTTGAGCGGCGACGATCTGCGACGCGTCGCGGATGAGGTCGCGAACCTCGGTCCGGTCACCCTCGAGTTGTCCAACCAGGTCGTTGAAGAGTACTGCAACATGACCGAGGCCCAGGGCCATCTTGTCCAGGGCGGGCACGATCTCGCGCGCCGCCTGTTGGTCAAGGCGTTCGGCGAAGAAGACGCGCAGGGCATGTTGCAGCGGCTCACAAGCGCCTGCGAACTCACGTCCATGGAATCGCTCCAGCACGCCGAGCCGCAAAAACTCTCACGCTTTCTGGAAGGCGAACATCCTCAGACCGTCGCTCTGGTGCTCGGCCAACTCGGCGATCGCCAGGCTTCCGCCTTACTGATGACTTTCCCCAACCAAGCTCGTGCCGAAGCGGTTAAGAGGCTCGCCGCATTGCGCCGGTTCTCGCCGGAGATGGCAGAAAAAGTTTCCGTCGTACTCAGTCAACGCATGAAGGCCGTTGGAGAGCACGGCAAGCGCACATACTCCGGCTTCCAGAGCGTCGCCGACATTATGAACTGCATCGACACCGCGGCCGCGCAGGAAATCCTTGCCAGCATCGAGCACGAAGAGCCGTCGCTCGCCATCAGTATCAGGGACCTGATGTTCACCTTTGAAGACCTGCTTGCCGTCGGTGAGACACAGGTCCGCGAATTGACCGGAGCGGTCGATAAGAGAGTGTTGGCGACCGCCCTCAAGGGCACCAGCGAAGACCTCAAAAACCACTTCTTCCGCACCATGTCGTCGCGCGCAGTGGAAATGTTGAAAGAAGACATCGAGTCGCTGGGGCCTATCCGCAACAAGGAAGTCCTCAAGGCGCAGGGCGAAGTTGTCGCGATCGCGCGCCAGCTCGAGGCCGAGGGCAAAATCGTTTTGAAAGGTGAGGCCAATGATGAATTTGTCGTCTAACGCGCCAGCGCATGTTCTTCCCGTGAGCGCGCTGATGTACCGCGACGTTGCTTCCATTGGCGAGTCGGGCTGGACGAAACCCGACGATTCCGAAGTCGGCGAGAGGGAACTCCCCAAGCTGTCGGCGCAGGAGATCGACTTCCTCGTTGCCGCCGCGCGCGACCAGGCCACGTCTGAAACGGAGCTTCGACTGGGCCACGAAAGCGAAGCCAACGCGGAACTACAGGCCGCTCGCATAAGCTACGCCATCGAACTCTTTCAGCAAGAGCGCAAAGAATACTTCGAGCGCGTCGAGTCCGATGTTGTGCATCTCGCGCTTGCGATTGCCGCGAAAATCCTGCACCGCGAGGCGCAGGTCGATCCGATGCTTGTCGCCGGCCTGGTTCGCGTCGCCATCGACAAGCTGCACGATGGCTCCAGCGTTTCGGTGCGCGTTTGTCCGGCGGAGGCGGAGAAATGGCGCAAACATCTTGCCAATCCTCTGAACGGCTCGACCGTCGCGATTGTCGAAGACGAGCATCTGGGCGCGAAGGATTGCGTCCTCGAAACCGACCTCGGCTCGGCCAACTTCAGCATCGACGCCCAACTCAAGGAAGTCGAACAAGGCTTCTTCGACCTGCTCGCGCAACGGCCAGCGATTAAGTGAACCCCGCGACAAATCCAGGCCGCCCTCTGGCCGCATACTTCGACCGCCTCGACCGCGGCGCGACCCTGCGCTGGCGGGGCCGCGTGCTGCAAGTCGTCGGCAATCTGATCGAGTCCGAAGGCCCGTTTTGTTCAATCGGCGAGTCCTGCGAAATCACCGGGGCCACGGGTAAGAAATACTCGGGCGAAGTGGTCGGCTTTCGCGGCTCGACCATGCTTTCGATGGCCGTTGAGCCACCCCAGGGCATTCGCTTTGGCGACCGCATCGTGGCCTGGGGCACGCGGGCCTCGATCCGCGTCGGCGACGACTTGCTGGGTCGCGTGATCGACGCGACTGGCGCTCCGCTCGATTCGCGCGGCGACTATCGCGGACAGAAGACGGTGTGGGTCGACGGCGCGGCACCGCAGCCGCTGGATCGTGAACCTATCCGCGAGCCGCTGGGTTGCGGCATCCGCGCACTCGATGCGTTTGTCACCTGCGGACGCGGCCAGCGCATTGGCATTTTCGGCGGCTCGGGCGTGGGCAAGAGCACGCTGCTGGGCATGATGGCCCGCGGCACAGAAGCCGACATGACCGTGATCGCGCTGGTCGGCGAGCGGGGCCGCGAGGTGGGCGAGTTCCTCGAAGTCATCGGCGAAGAGGGCCGCAAGCGCTGCGTTGTGGTCCTCTCGACCTCCGATCAATCGCCGCTGCTGCGGCTGCGCGCGGCGCTGTCCGCTACCGCTATTGCCGAGCACTTCGCGGCCACCGGCAAGAACGTGCTGCTGGTGGTCGACTCGCTGACGCGCTTCGCGATGGCGCAGCGCGAGATTGGTCTCGCCGCAGGCGAACCGCCGACCGCGAAAGGCTACACGCCGTCCGTGCTCAACATGCTGGCGCGTCTGGTGGAACGCGCGGGCCGCTTCAAAGGCGGCAGCATCACCGCGTTTTACACCGTGCTGATGGAGGGGGACGATC
>JALYTE010000397.1 GCA_030854435.1 Acidobacteriota bacterium
GCCAAGCACACAGGGAGCTCCGATAACCGCCGACACATACGATGTATGCGTGGCAATTCTTGCGGGACGGTCGGGAGACGCTCACTTCATCTCGGACACAATTCAGGTGATCGCCAGCGATCTCGGAGGAGGTATCCAAGCCCTCATAGGAACTGACATTCTCAACAAATGCATCTTTACGTTCAATGGTGCGGATGACTGCTTCACTGTCTCTTGGTGACATCGCATTGGTGCTAGAGCGCAAGCATGTCGACCAAACCAGCAGAATCATCCGGACATGAGAAGCTTGAGACGGCTTTGGTTTCGTCCTCTCTGTCGATCCAAAGAAAATCTTGGATATAAAGGCTCAAGTCAAGAGCCGCCGCCCTGCCGCTGAACTTCCCACATCACCATCCCGAGACTGATATCGCCGGTAACGATGCAGCAGCGACACTGGCCCCGTCACCCTCATGTAAATCAGATTGCCCTCGAAACGTTGCTGCTCGATAATGGCCCCGCGTTCGAGAGCGGCGATCACGCGGCCCTCGGACTGCGGAATGCGTAAATTCGCCGTGGTCAGAGGATCGGCCACCAGCGCCGCGTCAATAGCGGCCAGCAGCCCATCGAGTCCCTGCCCCGTAAGCCCCGAAACCGCAATCGCACCGGGCGGAATCGCCGTCCCCGCAGCCACCAAATCGATCTTGTTCAACACCTGCAACACCGGCTTCTCCGCCACCTCAAGTTCCGCCAGCACGGCCTCCACCTGCACGCGCTGTTCGTCGAGCATCGGACTGGCGGCGTCGCGCACATGCAGCAAAAGTTCCGCGCGCTCGACCTCCTCCAGCGTCGCGCGAAAACTGCTCACCAGCGCGTGCGGCAGGTCGCGCACAAATCCCACCGTGTCCGACAGCAACACCTTGCGCCGCGACGGCAGTTGCAACTGCCGCAGCTTCGGATCGAGCGTCGCAAACATGCGCTCCGACTCCAGCACGCCCGCGCCGGTCAGCGCATTGAACAGCGTCGATTTCCCCGCGTTCGTATAGCCCACCAGCGCGATCGTCGGCACGGGGACGGCCTCGCGCCGCTGCCGCTGCTGGCGTCGTATGCGCCGCACGCTTTCAAGCTGCGACTTGATGTGGTCGATGCGCGCGTTGATCTTGCGACGGTCGGTTTCGAGCTGCGTCTCGCCCGGTCCACGCGTTCCAATGCCGCCGCCAAGCTGCGACATGCTCTTACCGCGCCCCGCCAATCGCGGCAGTTGATATTGAAGCTGCGCCAGCTCGACCTGCAACATGCCTTCGCGAGTGCGTGCATGGCGCGCGAAAATATCGAGGATCAGTTGACTGCGATCGATTACCGTACAAGTCAACCGCGCTTCGATATTGCGCGCCTGCGACGGCGTCAGGTCGTGGTCGAACAGCACCAGGCTGGCTCCCGTCGATGCGACCACCGCGACGATTTCGTCCAACTTTCCGCCGCCCACCAGCGTCGCCGGATCGGGCTTGGGCCTGCGCTGAATCAGCACCGCCGCTTCCAACGCGCCCGCCGACCGCGCCAGCTCCTGAAACTCCGCCAACGCCGCATCGAAGTCCTGTTCAGCAGAGTGACTGGCGTGCTTCGAGGGCCGTTGCGTCTCTGCGCCTTCCTCGGCAAACGTCGCCGCTGCCCGCGCCTGCTGCGCCGCGCCCGTCAACCGCTTCCGTCCCGAGGTGAACTCTACCGCCACCAACACGGCGAGTTCCTGCGCCGCTTGCTGCCGCGAACGCAGAAAGGCGTCTTCCCGCACCGCGCCCGGGACACGCCTGCTCGCTTCGTCTTGAGTGGGTTTCGACAAGAGTCCTATAACTAGTGCGTCACCTGTTCCGCAGCGGCGACCGCGGGCCGGCTTTCGTGGCCATCGCCGCTATGCCGCGGTTCAAAATGCGCCCCGGCGCGACCGCTCACGACCGTCGAAATCGCATGTTTAAAGATCAGTTGCTCCTGGCTATTGTTCTCCAGCAAGACCGAATACTTGTCGAACGAGCGGATCTTTCCCGTCAGCTTCACGCCGCTGACGAGATAAATGGTGATAGGACTTTTGTCCTTGCGGACGGTATTCAGGAAGGTGTCCTGAATGTTCTGTGCCGGCTTGGAATCCATTGGGGCCGATCTCCTTCTAGTTTCATTGCACGCCCGGCTTAGACCGGTATCCAGTTCAGCAACGCACATCGACATTGGGAAAAACCACGATACGGCGGTTAAACCGCAACTTACAGATATTGGACGTATCGGCTCGCGACTTGTTTCCCGTCTGGGAACCGATTGCC
>JALYTE010000398.1 GCA_030854435.1 Acidobacteriota bacterium
GCCGCTGGCCGCCGGAAAGCTGGCCGAACATGCGGTCTTCAATGCCTTCTAGGCCGGCGGCGCGGACGATTTCGGCGTAGGGCATAGGGTGCGGGTAGTAGCCGCGAAACATGGTGATGTGCTCGCGCACGCGGAGCATGAGCGGAGCTGTGCCGATCTGCAGCATCGCTCCGGTGCGGACGCGGGCGGCGGCGGCGCGGGGGTCGGCACCGAAGATGCGGACGGTGCCTGCGGTGGGGGTGGAGAGGCCGAGCATGAGTTTTACGGCGGTTGACTTGCCAGCGCCATTCGGGCCGAGTAGCGCGACGATTTCGCCGCGCCGGAGTTCGAGCGAGAGGCCGTCGAGGGCGAGGACGCCGTTCGAATAGCGCTTGGTGATGTCGGTGAGCGAGGCGACGACTTCGGTGGGCTGGGTGCGGGTTTCGGTGGGTTCGACGAGTTCCATGACTGCGCTCATGTTCGGCTCCTTGTTGCTTACAAGAGCAAGTATGGCGGGAGTGAGGGCGGAGTTTAAGTGTAGGTCGTCAGCAAAGCGCGGTGACGTTTGTCATGCTGCTTTCGCGGCGCAAAGGCAAAAGCCTCGACGCAAAGTTCGCAAAGTTTAAACGCGAAGTTTCGCGAAGTAAAGCAGATTACATCCAATCGGTGCCGTACTGGACGGGGATTTGGGTGAAGGCGATGCGCGTGGGGGCGGAGTCGCGCGCGGGCAGCATCCCGGCGAAGTGCAGCGTGGTGTGGCCGTACTTCAGGTTGAGTTTGTCCATGGTCGCCGAAAGCTGGTTGCGGTTGCCGGGTTCTTCAAAGAGCGTTGCCTGTAGCTCGTCGTCGGGAATGAGGTTTCGCAACGTGACGCCGACGAAGAAGGGGCTTCGGTTTTCGGGCGCGTTGGGCGATTGCTTCCAGATTGCTTGCAGGGCTTCGAGGAGCGTGAGCGTGTCTTGACAGGGACGGAAGCGGGCTTCCATGCCCCAGGCCGCGTGCTGGATGCCGCTGGTGTGCTTGCGGAGTTTTGGGGCGTGCGCGGCCTCGTCGCGCGTGAGCTTGTACTTGATGGTGACGGCGAGCGCGGCGGTGTGGAACTTCTCCATGCGCAAGCGCATGGCGGCTTTGTGCAGCAGCTTATGCGCGACGGCCCATGCGCCTTCGGGGGAACGGTGCTCGGGGCCGAGGACGTGGGAGTGGCCGAGGGATTTTTGAATGCCGGACGAGACGGGCGCGCCGTCGTCGCCGGTGTCGGCGCCGCGCAGCCAATGGAAGAGGCGGTCGCCCCAGACGGAGTCCCACAGCGCGTGCATCCCGTTGCGGTCGAGCGCGAGCAACTCGGGCATGGTGCGGATGCCTTTGGCGTTGAGGCGGATTTCGGTCTTCGCCCCGACGCCGGGGAGGTCGCGGAGTTCGAGGTGCGCGATGGCGCGTGGGAGTTGCGAAGGCAGCAGCCCGATGAGGCCGTCGGGCTTCTGCATGTCGCTGGCGATTTTGGCGAGGTAACGGTTGGGGGCCATGCCGATGGAGCAGCGCAAGGTGGATCCGACGTCGCCCTTGATGGCCTGCTTGATGGCGAGCGCGATGCGGCGGGCGGCGGGGGGTTCGCGCTCGCCGCCCATGAGCTGGCAGACCATTTCGTCGATGGAGGGGGTGTGTGCGACGGGACAGCAGCGTTCGACGGCTGCGGCGATTTTGTGCGAGAACTCGGCGTAGACCTCGTGCGCGCCGTCGACCAGGATGATGCCGGGGCAGAGAGCTTTGGCTTCGCCGATGCGCGTACCGGTTTTGATGTTGAGGGCTTTGGCTTCGTAGCTGGCGGCGATGATGGTGCCGGTGTCGGCCAGGGTGGCGCAGACGGCGGTGGGCTTGCCGCGATACTCGGGGTGGAGTTCCTGCTCGACCGAGGCGAAGAAGCTGTTGAGGTCGATGTGGAGGAAGCCGAAGAGGTCGGGTTGGGGGTGGGAAGACATCGGGCTGGTGCTATTGTATTCGCCGGGTCTTCGCTTGCGGAGCGGTGTGGCCGAGAGTTATTTGGGGGAGTCGATCTTCAACATGAAGTTGAAGTCGTTTTTGCTGTCGAAGGAGCTGATCTTCTTGACCTTGCTGCGCTTGCCTTCGAACTCGGCGTAGATTTCGTAGTCGGTGTTCTGGGAAAGCTGGCCGAAATGGAAGACGCCATCGTCGTCGGAGATGAAACTCTTGATGGTGAGGGTGCGGGTGTCTTTGAGGTAGACGACCGCGCCTTTGATCGCGGCGTCGTTCTGGTCCTCGACCTTGCCTTCGACGGTGCGGCGGGCTGTGCCGCGTTGCTGGGCATGGGCTACGGCGACAAACGGGCTTGTGGAGAGCGCCGCGAAAGCCAGCGGCAGGGCCAGCGCGAGGCCAAGGCCGCTGGCTGTTGCGCGAGTCGCCGCGCCGACCGTTGCGCGACTACACGCAGCTCTTACACACGCGGCGATTCTGTCACTCATCTTCGGCGTCTTCATCGGCGGCGACTGCATCTTCTTCGTCATCGTAACCTTCCGCATCGACCGCTGCCAACTCCAGCGGATCGCTGGAGACCACTTCAAGGTCGCTGCCACACTCGTCGCACACCACGACTTCGCCTTCTTCGACATCGTCGGCGTCGATATCCAACGGGTTATCGCATTCCGGACATACAACTGACATAAACGTCATTCCTCCACAATAGTTTCGTGCGTTGTTGCTAGGATGTTCGCAAGCGGCCTTTGGCAGCTTATATTGTTCTATGGAAGTTCCGATCAATCCTCGGCATTACCTCAAGGGCTAAAGCCGCCTTAAGTTTACTGCCCTGTGGTGCTGCTGAAGTCGCATTCTACCGTTTTCGACCCCTCTCAGGAGAGTAACCCATGCTCATTCGATTTCGATTTTCGTCCGAAACACTGATCGCTCTTACGCTTGCCGCAACGGCCCATTTGGGAGTGGCGCAGACGACGGCCCACGGAATGCCCGTGGGCGTTGCCGATCCGCGGATTTCGGCGGCCATCCAGCAGGTTTCAGCGGCGAAAGTGCAGGCCGACATTGCGAAGCTGGTCAGCTTCGGCACGCGCAGCACGCTTTCGAGCATGGACACGGACCTGCCCCCGGGGCATGGAATCAGTGCGGCGGCGGATTGGGTCGAGTCGGAATACAAGGCGATTTCCGCGGGCTGCGGCGGTTGTCTGGAGGTCAAGCGGGACGAGTTTACGGAGAACCCAGCAGCCGCGGGCGCGCCTCCCAACCGCTTCGCGCGGTCGACGAAGCTGGTGAATGTGTATGCCATTATGCACGGGACGGCGACGGACAAGAATGCGCCGTGGGTGTTGGTGACGGGGCACATGGATTCGCGCGTGACCGGCACACTGGACTCGCATTCGGACGCGCCGGGGGCGAATGACGATGCCAGCGGCGTGGCCGTGTCGATGGAGTCGGCGCGGATGCTGTCGAAACTGAAGCTGCCGGGGACGATTGTGTTTGTCGCGGTCGCGGGGGAGGAGCAGGGGTTGAATGGCTCCCGGCATCTGGCGCGGTTGGCGAAAGCGGAGGGCTGGCCGTTGGAGGCGGTGCTGAACAACGACATCGTCGGCGGCGACACGACGCCGGGAGATACGATGCAGGACAAGACGGCGGTGCGGGTGTTTTCGGAGAGCGTGCCGAGCGTGGCGACGCCCGAGCAGCAGCGCCAGATTCTGGGGTTGGGCGCGGAGAACGATTCGCCCTCGCGGGAGCTGGCGCGCGATGTGGCCGAGATTGCGCCGCTGTACTTCAAGGCGACCGAGATGCATCAGCCGGGCGCGGCTCCGGGCGCAATTCACAGCCACATGGTGCATCTGGTGACGGCGTTTCATCCGGTGCTGATTCTGCGCCGCGACCGCTATCTGCGCGGCGGCGACCATACCAGCTTCAACGGCGAGGGCTTTGCGGCGGTACGGTTCACGGAGTGGAGGGAGAACTTCGACCATCAGCACCAGACGTTGCGCACCGAGAACGGTGTCGAGTATGGCGACCTGCTGAAGTTCGTGGACTTCTCTTACGTGGCGAATGTGGCGCGGCTGAATGCGGCGACGCTGGCCACGCTGGCGTCCGCGCCCAGCGTGCCGCAGCATGTGAAGGTACTGACCAAGGCGCTCGACAACAACTCGGAGTTGACGTGGGACGCTGCGGCATTTGCGCCTGCGGGGACGACCTACGAAGTGGTGTGGCGCGACACGACCGAGATGATGTGGAGCCATGCGCAGGGCGCGGGAACGGCGCTGACCCTGAAGCTGAATGTGTCCAAGGACAATGTGCTGTTCGGCGTGCGGGCGGTAGATGCTGCGGGGCATCGGTCACTGGCGGTGCCGCCGCTGCCGGGGCGGTGATGTCGGGGAGAGGGTTGGAAGGAGCTTAGAGCGATGGGTCTTTGAGCTTGGAGCGGTCGAACGCATAGGATGTGTATATGGCTTTGCGTTCCAACGGTCCGATTATGCTGGCGCTTCCGGCGTTTCGCGGGGTGACGCGGAGACTTATTCTCATTGCGATGGGAGCGTTTGTGCTGGTGGCGGTGTTGGACCGTATGTTTCCCGCGCCGCCTGCGGGGACGATGGGCCTGATACTGACGCCGCAGTTGGCGTTCCATCGCATGCCGTGGCAGTTTCTGACGTATGGGTTTATGGGTGCAGGGCTGCTGAACACGGCGTTTGCGCTGCTGGCGGCGTGGTTCTTTGGGGCTGCGCTGGAGGACGAACGCGGAGGGCGCTGGCTGGGCGAATATGCGCTGGTGTCGGCGGTCGGCGGCGGTTTGATGGCCGCGGCGCTGAGTTTCGCGCGTGTGCCTGGGCTGGGGCCCTATAGCTCGGTGTTTGGGCTGTGGCCGATGGTGCTGGCGCTGCTGCTGGCGTTTGCGCGGATGAATCCCGATGCGGAGATGCGGCTCTACTTCGTGCTGCGGGTGAAGGCCAAATATCTACTCGCCATATTCCTGGCGTTCTATCTATTGAGCGCTTTGATTTCTCGCGACGCGTTCAGTGCGGTGACGGCGTTGTGCGTTGCGCTGTGCGGATATTTGTATCTGCGGTTTGCGCCCCGGCGAGGGTTGCAATATGCGGCGTCGGAGGGTTGGTTTGGGGTGCGGAACTCGTACTACCGGGCCAAGCGGCGGCGCGCGGCGAAGAAGTTTACGGTCTACATGCGCAAGCAAGGCAAGGACGTGAACCTCGACGCTTCCGGCAAGTATGTCGGTTTGGATGACGAGCGCAAAGATCCGAACGATAAGCGATGGATGAATTAGCGAGGGGCTTCCCCTTTATCTTTGTGCGCGAAAACAGGCATAATGGCAATATCATCGCTCAGAAAAAATCCCTTGTCAGGGGGAAACGCTTCGCAGACGGGAAATCCATGCAATCACGCTTCGAGATGACCATTGAGCCACGAAAAGGGTGGCAGCCCCTCGACTTCAGAGAGGTTCTCATGCAGCGCGAGCTGCTGGGATTTCTGATGTGGCGCGATATCAAGATACGTTACCGGCAGACGCTGCTGGGTGGGACGTGGGCTGTGATTCAGCCGCTGGTGGCGATGTTGATTTTCACGTTCTTTTTTCATCGGCTGGCCGGAGTGAAGGGCGATCCTCAGGTCCCGTACGCGGTATTTGCCTTCGCGGGGCTTTCGGTGTGGACGTTCTTCGCCAATTCGCTGTCCATCTCGAGCAATAGCCTGATCGCAAACCAGTCGATGGTGACGAAGGTGTATTTCCCGCGAATTTTCATCCCTCTGGGGGCGATCGGGGCGATGCTGCTGGATCTGGCGTTGAGCCTCGGCCTGCTGGTGTTGCTGATGTTGTACTACCATGTGCATCTGTCGAGCCATGCTCTGCTGCTGCCTATTTTCATCGTTGGCGCGGTGCTTTCGGCGGCGGGCCTGGGGATGACGTTTTCGGCGCTGAACGTGAGCTTCAGGGACGTTAAATATGCCGTGCCGTTCCTGATTCAGATGGGGATTTTTGTGACGCCCGTCATCTACCCCATCCGCATCGTGCCGGAGAAGTGGATTTTGTTGATGGGGCTGAATCCAATGACGGGCATGGTGATTGGTTTTCGCTATGCGCTGCTGGGCACTCCCGCATCGTGGGCGGTGATGGGGACTTCGCTGGCGGTGAGCGTGGTCGTGTTTATGTCGGGGCTGTACATTTTCCGGCGTATGGAACTTCGATTCGCGGACGTGATCTGATGCCACCCATGATTGAAGTTCGGGGACTTTCCAAGCAGTACCACTTTGGCCACTCGGTCGATAAAGCGGGCAATGCGCGCGAGTTGATGATGCGCGCCTTGACCGCACCGTTCAAAAAGCGGGAGCCGAAAGAGCGGCGGCCGGAGAACACTTTCTGGGCGCTGAAGGACATCGGTTTCAACGTGGATGCCGGCGAGATTGTGGGCATCATCGGAGCCAATGGCGCGGGTAAAAGCACGCTACTGAAAATATTGTCTAGAATCACCGACCCTACCGAGGGCCGGATCACGTTGCGCGGGCGCATGGCCAGCCTGCTTGAAGTGGGCACGGGTTTTCACCCCGAACTGACGGGCCGCGAGAACATTTTTATGAACGGCGCAGTGCTGGGAATGCGGCATTCGGAGATCAAGAAAAAGTTCGACGAGATTGTCGCCTTCGCGGAAATCGAAAAATTTCTGGACACGCCGGTGAAGCGCTATTCAAGCGGGATGAGCGTGCGTCTGGGGTTCGCGGTCGCGGCGCATTTGCAGCCGGAGATCCTGATCGTGGATGAAGTGCTGGCGGTCGGCGACATGTCTTTCCAAAAGAAGTGCCTCGGAAAAATGAGCGAAGTCAGCAAGAACGGGCGCACGGTGTTGTTCGTTTCGCACAATATGGCGGCGGTCGAGAACCTGTGCCAGCGAGGTATCGTGCTGCAAAGCGGTCGCATGATCTTCGACGGCGAAACGAAGAGCGCGGTCGGACAGTATCTCGCGCTGACCAACAGGGCCAGCGAAGGTGAGGGCCACGAGATCGACCTTTCCGATGCTCCCACCAGAAAACCGCGATACGCGCCTATCATGCGGAAGCTCGAGTTGTTCACGGGCAACGATGAGCCTGCGCCACGCGCGGTCCAGGTCGGGGCGCGGCTGAAACTGAAGGTCCATCTGCGCTTGCCTCGTGTCATTCCGACGCTCACTTTCGCTGTCGGGATAAACAACATGGTTGGGCAGCGAGTGCTGACGCTGAATACCCTGTGCGATCCCAACTTGAGTTATGGACCGTTGTCGGGCGAAACCGTTGTGGTATGCGAGGTCCCCAGCCTGACGCTTGTTCCTGGCGAATACTTTGTGTCTCTATTCGTCGATTTCGGCGCCGAGCAAACGGACGTGATTATGGACGCTTTCGCGCTCACCGTCCTCGATGGCAATTATTTCGGCGTTGCCAAGCCAACCTTCAGCGGCGTATTTGTCGTGCCGCACAGTTGGAGCGTCGAGCAGGTTACGGAGGGTTTCTTGCCGGGAGTCGCGAGATGACTCGAGGCGTAGGTACGTATGCAAACTGAATCGCTGGCAGGGTTTCGGATTTCACCGCAGCAGGAGCGCATCGTCGCGTTCGTCGACGACGCTGGCGCGCCGACTTCCGCCTGCCTGTATGAGTGCGTGGGGCCGGTCGATGTGCAGGCGTTGCGCGCTGCGCTGGTAAACGTTCTGGGCCGTCACGAGATTCTGAGGACGGTGTTTCGCAAACACCGCGAACTCAAGCTGCCCCTACAGATGATCCTCGACGAACAGACGTTGGATACGCGGGTCGAGGACCTGACGGGGCTTTCCAGCGAAGATCAGCGGCATGAACTTCGACGCAGGTTCGCGGCGGCTGCGCGTGAATTTCGTACGGCGAGCGAAGTGCCGGTAGTTTCGAGTACCGTGTTCCGGCTCTCCGACGGCAAGCACGCGCTTTTGCTCGCGATGCCGAGTTTGTGCGTCGACGCGGCTTCGTTTGGGGTGCTGGCGGAGGAGTTGCGGCAAGTGTTGTCGGGCGAGATGCTGGCCGGTGATTTGCTCCAGTATGTCGACGTGACCGAATGGCAACACGATTTGCTGGACGGCAGCGAGGACGCTGCAGTCGCAGCGAAGATGTTTTGGCGAGACCAGGTTCATACGCCGCTGCTGCTGCCGCTGGAAGCGGAAGAGCGGGAGAGCGGTTCGACGGAGCGAGTGTGTGTTGGGATTTCGCGGGAAAGTGTCGAGCGGCTGCGGGCCGTCGCCGAAGAGAACGGCGTGAATGCCGAGGATGTTCTGTTGACCGCGTGGCATCTCCTTTTGAGTCGCGTGACGGGAGAGGCGCGGACGGTGGTCCTGACTGCGTCCGATGGCCGTGAGTATGACGAAATCAAGAACGCGGTGGGGCCGTTTTCGCGGTATCTTCCGGTGACGGTGGACTTTGAAGGCAAGTCGCGCTTCGATGAGACTTTGCGCAGCGTGGCGGCGTTGTCGAAGCAGGGACGAAGCCAGCAGGACTGGTTTGCGCCGGGGAGCTCGGCGGCAAAGCCGGGGATTGGTTTTGAGTTTCACGATCTGCGGGGGCCTGTAGCTGGCGGCGATTCACGGATCGCGATCACGCCTGTTGCTGTTCGCGTCGTGCTCGAAAAACTAAAACTGCGTTTGATTGCGACGGACATGAATGCCGGCTTGAGTGTCGATCTGGAGTACGATTCGGGCCGGTATTCGCGGGAGTCGATGGAACAGTTGGCGTCGTCGTTCGAGGTGGTGCTTGCACAGGCGTTGACGAACCCTCGCATTCCGGTGGGGAGCCTTTCGCTGCTCGCGGGTCCCGCGAAGGAGAGACTGCTCGCGATGGGCGCGGGCATTTCTGTTGCGGTTGTTTCTGGGGGGATACATTTATTGATATCCGCGCAGGGGTTGCGGAGTCCTGGTGCTGAGGCGGTTCGGAGCGGTGGGGAGGTGCTGACGTATGCGGAGATGGAGGGTCGTGCAAACCGGCTGGCGCATTGGTTGGTGAAGC
>JALYTE010000401.1 GCA_030854435.1 Acidobacteriota bacterium
GATACCGTCACGGCGCGCAGCGGGGCGATTGAGTTCGAGGTTGCGCGTATAAAGATAGGCCTCGCGCGTGGGTGCGGACATCGTCTCCAGCGTGCGCGTTTGCAGGCGCAGATGGCGCGGGTCGTCGGACTCGAACACCGGCAGGGTTGAAGTGAGCGCGACATGATGTTCGACCAGCAGCTTGATAAGCGCCCCCGCCTCGGGCGAGTCCGCATCCATCTTGTTGAGCGTGGGCGCGCCGGTGGTCGGCGGACAAATGTCGGGCTGCTTGCCGGGGTCGAGTTGCGTGTTCACAAAGAATCCGTGTTCGAGGTCGTCGATGCCCATCTCCGCCGCTTCGGGATAAGTGACCGCGCACAGATGCCCCGTAATCTTGAAGCCTAGCTTGTGCGCCTCGTCGATCGCGGCCTTCAATTCGGCGCGAGTGATGTTCATATACGCCTTGAAACTGGTCGCTCCCTGCGCCGCCCAGAAGTCCACTGTCGCCTTCGCGTCCTCCGCGTCTTTCAACTGATGCATCTGGATGAACGGCGAATTCGGTCCTTCGAGATAGGGCGCGGTCACGTCCATGTGCGGGCCGGGTAGCTTGCCTGCGTCGATCTGCTGCTTCAGATTGAGGTCGGTATACGGCTCGACCGACCCCGTCGTCCGCAGCGTCGTGACGCCCGCGCCAAGATAAAGATGAGGCGACGAAAACGTCATCTGCGGCACCATCACCGGTGCCTCGGAGCGACCTGCGGCATCGAGGTTGGGCCGCGCGATGTAGTACATATGGTCGTGCATGCCGACGATCCCGGGCATCACCGTGCGTCCAGTCAGGTCGAGCACCACCGCGCTTGCGGGCGGTTGCCGCTTATAGCGCGCCCACGCCTCGATGCTCTCGATCTTGCCGCCGCGCAACGTGACCACCTGGTCTTCGAGCGGGTCCGCGCCCGTGCCGTCGATGATGCGAACGTGTTGGAGCACGACGACGCCCGCCGGAACTTTGATGTAACGCGAGACGGCCGGAGAAACCGTGCCTTCTTGTGCGGGCAGCGACGTCACGGCGAGGGCCGAGAAGGCGAGCGATAGGGTGGTGCGCCTGGCGAGTTTCAATTTCAATTTCAATTTCAATTTCAATTTCATAGTGCGCCAATGGTAGCGCAGCGCAGGCCATCGCGGCCACAAGTTTCGCGCCGGACGATACACTTTTTACAGACCGCTGCAAGGGGAAGATGTCCATGGAAAACGGGAAGAAGCTCGCGTTCGGCATGACCGCGGTACTGCTCATCGCGGTCGGCGTACGCGCGGGCCTGATCTACAAAGCCAACCACGAAGAAGCGCCGCCACCAAAAGACGCCTGGGTCAAGCCAAAGCTCTCCGGCGACGACATGGTTTTCATCCGCAAGCAGCATCCCGACACGCTGAAAGACGAGCGCGCGCTGATCGGCACAACGGTTTGGGTCAGTGCTGGCGGCCAGTTGGATTACTACCACTACGCCAATCACCATGCCGACTATGCGCACCCAGTAAGCACTCTCCCCGGCGCGGAGCCGCTGCTGGTGAAGGACGTTTTCGAGCAGGTGCCGCCCAAAGGCCGCGCCGTCATGCGCATCGCCGCCGGGCAGCGCCATGTGCTGCTCGCCTTCACAATGCCGAAGTCCGCCGACCCGAAAACGCTCTACGCCGTACCCATCGGGAACTACGCCAACGGCGGTTATGGCATTCTTTCCGACGACATTTTCTTCTACGACGACCCGCACGCGCTTTACAAGCACTGGGGCGCGGACACCTGGGCGCACATCGATAAACACGAAGTCGTACCCGGCATGAGCGAGAACCAGGCCATGATGGCGCTCGGCCAGGTGCTCACTCCGAGCGGCGACAGCGTCGGCGACCGCGCCATCACCTACGACAACAACGGCCATCCCATGCGCGTCGTTTTCGCGAACGACAAGGCCGTCAGCGTCACGCCCGACCAGTAACTCGTGACCCTACTTCGAGCGAAACAACAACGGCGCAAACTGCAGCAGGTCGTCGCGCCACACTGGCCACACATGCGCCCCGGGAGTCTCCACAGCCGTCACGGGCAGGCCTTTGCCCTTCGCCCACTGCACGAAGTCGCGGTTCGGCGCGATCAGGTCGTCGCCCGTTCCGCAAGCCACCCACAGCAGCCGCAGGTCCGCTTTCTTCGCGTCCAATTTCCGCATCGTCCGATCGAAGTGGACATACTGCACCGCCGCGCTCATGCCGCCGATGTAGGCAAACAAATCCGTCCGGTCGAGGCCGACGTAGAGGCTCTCAATCCCACCCATGGAGAGCCCGATGATGGCGCGGTTCTCTCGCCCCTTCGCTGTGTCGTACTCGCGCTCGACCGCAGGCATCACTTCTGTCAGCAGCGCCTGCTCGTAGAGCGCGACGTTCTCCGCGCCGCGCTGCGGCTCGTTCCAAACGCCCAAACCATGCTTGACAAACTCCAGATTGCCATAGCCGAGCGTCATGACGACGATCATTGGCACGGCCTTCTTTGCCGCGATCAGGTTGTCGAGAATCAGATTGGCGCGACCAATCTCCGTCCATGCCGTCTCCTCGTCCGACCAGCCGTGCAGCAGGTACAGCACGGGATACCCGCCCGCGCGTTTCGCGTCGTACCCAGGCGGCGTGTAAACCACATACGCGCTCTGATTGGCGGGAAAGTTCTTGGCAACGTGCGTCGTATAAACGTGGCGGTCGACGCGGCCATGCGAGATCGCGGTCAACTCCCACGGCATCGGCGGCTGTCCCGGAAGCAGAACGTTGTTCGCGAGAAAAACGAAGTTGCGGCGGGTGTCGGGATTGCCCGGGTCAAGCGTCGTAACGCCATCGACCAGAAAAGCATAGCCGTAGTATTCCGGCGCGAGCTTGGGCGTGGTCACCGTCCAAATGCCGTCCTCGCCCAGCGTCATCGGCAATCGCTTCTGCGGCGCGTCGATGGCCACCACGACCTGCTTCGCGGCGCGGTTCGCATAGCGAAAAGTGATCGTGCTGTCGGGATTGACCTGATGCGTTTCGAGCGGCGGTGCCGTCGGCGTTTGCGCGAAGCAGGAAGCAGTGGCCCCGGCAAGTAGAACGGCGTGTGCAAAGCGACGGATCATAGGCTAAGTGTATCGCGCGAGCGCGCGACAAAGAGTCGCGACCATTCGTGCTAGTCTTGCGAAAAGCGAGGACAAACCGATGCTCGATGTTCATGCGCCGGAGCACAATATCCATAACGTGCGCGACTTCTTCATTCATCTGATGACGATCACCGTCGGTCTGCTCATCGCGCTCGGTCTCGAAGCGAGCGTCGAAGCCATGCACCATCGCCACCAACGTCAGGAAGCCGAAGCCACGATTCGCGAAGAGATCCGCCAAAACCGCGACGACCTCGTAAAGGCCCAGAACAATATCCACACTGAAATTAAAAATATGGTGAAGGTGTTGGATTTCCTGCAAGCGCGCGTAAAGGGACAGACCGGCGACGCGAAGGGACTGACGCTCGAGTTCAATGAAGGTCCACTCCAGGACGCTGCGTGGAGAACGGCCGCTTCGACCGGCGTGGTGAGCTACATGGATTACGCGGCGGTCGAAAAATATGCCGTCGCTTATAAGGAACAGGGGCAGTTTGAAGTCATGGAGCAACAAGCCCTGGACGAGTATCTGCAACTCGATTCGTATGTCGTCAAGGGTTTCGATCCGACTGCCCTCAACGCCGACGATGTGAAGGCGGCGCTGCCCGATGTGCGACGGGCGTTGGCGCATCTTGAAGGAATGCTGGATGTCAGTCGCGGCACATTGCGGTCCTACGACGACGCTCTGAAATAGCGGTAGCGTTCAGCCCGCCCTCCCCCGCCTTGGAATGCTCGCGGAGCCAGCGTTCAACTTCCGCCAGGGACTCGACGGCGATGTGCGCGCCGGGACAAGGCCCTGGCTCGGTCCCCTTCACCAGAAAACATTGCCGCACGCCCGCCGCCAACCCCGCCCCAATGTCCGAGCAACGGTCCCCGACCAGCGCCGACTGCGCCAGATCGACGCCGAGTTCACGCGCCGCGCGCAGCAGCATTCCCGGGCCAGGCTTGCGATCTTCATGCTCGCGTTTGTACTCGCCCACTCCGTGCTCCGGGTGGTACGGGCAACAATACACCGCATCCAGCTTAATTTCCTGCCGGAGCAGTTCGCCGCGTATCCATTCCGTCAACTCTTCATACTCGGCCATTGAATAGAGACCGCGGGCGATGCCGCTCTGGTTGGTAATCACGACCAGTTTGTAGCCGAGTTCGATCGCGGTGCGGCAGAGCGGAACGATGCCCTCGACCCAGCGCACGTCTTCAGCGCGATACAGGTAGCCGACCTCGTGGTTGATGACGCCGTCGCGGTCCAGAAACAACGCGCGAGGTCGGGTTGACTCGCTCATAGGACCATCAAACCCGGCGCGAAGGAAGACGTACTTGACGGCAGGACGACGCGGGGCGGAAGTTGGACGCCCTCTCGCGCAGCGGCCAGCAGAGCGTCGATTTGTTCGACCACCATTGTGGGAGCGATCTGGCGGACGCAGCCGTTGTGGGTGCAAGGGGCGTAGTCGCGGCCATCGTAGCAAGGGCGACAGGCGAAGCCTTCTCCGCCCCACAAGGCCACGCAGTTTGCGCGGTGCGGAAGGCGGCCATGCGGGTCGGTGGGGCCGAAGATGGAGACGATGCCCGTGCGCGTGATGCCCGCGAGATGCAGCGGGCCGGTGTCGTGCGTAATGGTGATGTCGGCGGAGTCGAACAGAGCGAGGCTCTCGACGAGAGAGAGTTTGCCGGTCAGGTCGACGACATCTAGAGTGGCGAACGAAGGTGACGTCCAAGTGTCGTCCCAGCTTCCGCAAAGAACGACTTCGTGGCCGCGCGCGAGCAGCAGCTCTGCCAGCGCGACGTAGCTTTCGAGCGGCCAGCGGCGAAGCGCGTCATCGCGCATCATGTTGCGCGCGCCGCCGGGGACAAGCACTACGCGCGGCTTTCCGGGCGCGCGAGCAAGCGGCGGAGCGGGGAGAGACGGCGCGGGAATCGGCGCCAGCTGCGACGGCGTTTCGTCGTCCTTGCGGCCGCAGAGTATGCGGGCGTACTCGTCGGTGTGATGGCGGCCGGGAAGAAGCATCGTAGCGCGGTCGAGTTTCGACAGCATCACCTTGCGGTCGGCACGCACGGGTAATGCCAGCAGTTTGTAGCGGCTGTCGTAGTAGAGCGTGGCGCAAATGTCATAACGCCGTTTGCAGACGATGCGCCAAAGGCGAAGCGTTTCCCGCGCCCGCTCGACTGGCCCTCCGCGCAATAGAGCACGGTCGTCGACGACATGCACGTCGATCCACGGATACAACCGCAGCACCGGAGCAACGGTCTGTCCGCATATCCAGTCGATCTCGTAGCCGGCCCTGTGCATCGCATGGGCTGCTGGGACCGCCATCACGCAGTCGCCGATCGCGCCAAGTTTGACGATGAGCAGACGCTTTCGAGTGCCGACCGTCATCGCTCCTCCTGAAAGCCGCGCGGTCGATTGTGGCGCCAATCGCGAACGCCGCGCCATACGGCCCTCATGGACGCGAACTGCGACCGCACGGCACGCCGACCCAGGCGCGAAAGAACGTATAGGACTTGCGCCAGCGCG
>JALYTE010000415.1 GCA_030854435.1 Acidobacteriota bacterium
TATCTAAAAATAATGTCGTGCTTTCTTCCAAAGTCCTTTTTAGATCTTCCGCCGGACTCATAATTCCAGATGATTTCATTGCGGAAATCCCCTGGATTGCTGCCGCAGAAAACCGCAGCCAGAACTAACTTCAAATAGTGGCTCGGCGTCGGATCGCAATGCAGGAAGAACGTCCGGTAGTTTTCAAGATGCGGTGTATCTCGGTCGCGCGAAGGGAAAGGCTCACAAGATAGGCAAGAAGACTGCCTTCATGCACGACAGCTCTCAGTCCTTTGAGAAGTTCGACGAGTTGTGGCTGAAAGCGTCCTTTGGAGTTCTGTACGATTTCACGCAGGCCTATATCGGCAAGCTCATCCCATACTCAAGTGTCGAGAAATGCCTGGGCCTGGGCGCGGTCTTCCTCGCCGATGTTGTTATAAATCTGATTGTAATTGCGCTGTGAGTTGAAAGGCGGGTCTATGTAGCAAACATCGACCGACTCACTGTCTATCTTGCGACGCAGGATGTCGATATTGTCGCCGTAAAACAACTTACCCATGGCTTCCCCGTCAATCGGTGGATTTCAATGTCGCGGCAATCTCAGTCGATGCCACTTTGCTTTGGCGACCTGTTGCGAAGGACTTGACTGTCAGCATACCCGATAACATTTCGTCTTCGCCGAGGAGGACGATGTGGCGGGCGAGTTTGTCGGCGGTGTCGAAGGACTTGCGGAGTTTGAAGGTGCCGTCGCCGACTTCGACAGAGAGGCCTTCGCGGCGAAGGTCGCGGGCGAGTTGGAGGGCGGCGGAGTTTTGCGCGGGGGTGAGGGGAGCGATGTAAGCGTCGAGTTTGCTCCCCCACCCATCGCGCAGAGAACGCGCGATGAATGGGGCACCCGGCTCTGCGGTGGCTTCGGCTTGGGCTTGGAGGGTGAGGATGAGGCGGTCTTCGCCGATGGCGAAGCCGATGCCGGGGGCGCGCGGTCCGCCCAGCATTTCGCTCAGCCCATCGTAGCGGCCGCCGCCGAGCAGGGCGTTTTGCGTGCCCAGACCTGTCGTTACGGTGAACTCGAAGGTGGTGCGGGTGTAGTAGTCGAGGCCGCGAACCAGGCGCGGGTTCAAGTGGTACTCGACGCCGCAAGCGTCGAGCGCTGCGAGGACTTGGGCGAAGTGGTCGCGCGAGTCGGGGCCGAGGAAATCGGCGATTTTGGGCAGCGAGTCGATGAGGGCTTGGTCGGCCTCGTCTTTGGAGTCGAGGACGCGCAGGGGGTTGGTCTCGGCGCGGCGTTGGTTGTCGGGGCAGAGCTGGTGTTTGATGGGCGCGAGGGCTTCGCGGAGGGCGGCATTGTAGCGGGCGCGGTCATCGGAGCTGCCGACCGAGTTGAGTTCGAGCTTCCAGTCGCGGACACCGAGTTCGTCGAGATAGGAGGCCAGCATTTCGAGCACTTCAGCGTCGCGGATGGGCGACTCCGCGCCGGAGCTTTGCGGGCCGATGACCTCCGCGCCGATTTGCCAGAACTGGCGGTAGCGGCCGCGTTGGGGGCGCTCGCGGCGGAACTGCGGGCCGATGTAGTAGAGCTTTTGGAGTTGGCCGGTTTCGCCGAGCTTGTGCTCGATGTAAGCGCGGACGACGCCCGCCGTGTTTTCAGGGCGCAGGGTGAGGGATTGGGCCTTTTAGGAGGCGGCGCGGGCGCGGTCTTCCCAGGTAAACATTTCTTTGGAGACGATGTCGGTTTCTTCGCCGACCGAACGCGAGAAGAGAGAGGTGTCCTCGAAGATGGGGGTGCGGATTTCGCCGAAGCCGTAGCGCGAGAAGACCGCGCGCGCGGTGGATTCTACGTGGTTCCAGAGCTGTGTCTGGTCGGGGAGGAGGTCGCGGGTGCCACGGACGGCTTTGAGGAGGGGCCGCTTGTTGTCGGGGGTGGACATAGACTTTCTAGTCTATCGAACGAGAGCGGTCGCGCTAAACCAGTGAGACCCCACTCGTCGCAAAAGCGCGATGAATGGGGCACCCGATTCTGGGGCGCTTCCGACTGCGGATTCCTCCGCTGCGCTGCGGAATGACAGAAAGAAAAGCAAGAGCGACAGCAGGTTAGAGGCTGCGGTCGGGATTGGCGGTGAGGCGTGGGGGGTTGGAGGAGGCTTCGTCGATTTCGCGGGTTTGGATGCGAACCTCGATGAGCATAGCGATGCCAATGCCCAACGGGATGAGACCGACTGCGGCGCCGCTCAATACGTCGCGCTCATGCAGAATCGACGCCAGCACGACGAAGAAGGCTGCCAGTCCAACGGCGCCGTACACCAGAATGAGACCAGCGAGCCGAACGTTGCGTCGGCGGCGGGTCGAGTCGGCGGAGGGCTTGCCGTGGATGAGGGCGAGTTCTTCGACCGTCGCAGGGATGGGCACACCTTTGGCGATGGCGGCGAGGCGCTCGGTGCTTTGGATCTCGCGGTTGCGGATGCCGGACCAGATGCCGGCGAGGACGATGCCCAGGATCATGATGCAACCGGCGACCGGGACGATGAAGGGGCTGAAGGCGATGTCGGAATTCATGGCGAGTGCGGCTAGTGTCGTAATCATTGTGTTCTCCTTGAGGGCGATCGGTTGCCAGTTGCGAGTGAACTTTTGAACTACGCCGGGCTTTGACTGAGAGGTGGGGCGAAAGTTTCATGCACGGGAGTGAAACTTTGGGAGCATTCTGAAGTCTGAGGGGATTGTCGATTTTGCGCGCAGACCTTACATCGTCGGAGAACTTTGAAGCCCTGGTGCGCGAGCATCAGGGTCTGGTCTTCCGCACCCTGACGCGGATGACGGGCGCGGGGCCACACGTCGAGGACTTGGCGCAGGAGGCGTTTTTGCGGCTGTATCGCGCGCTGCCGGAGTTTCGCGGCGACGCTACAGTTGCGACATATCTGTACAGAATTGTCGTCAATCTTTCGCAGGATGAGTGGAAGCGGCGGCGGCGAGAACGCGCGCACATTGCCGAGGAACCGGCGTTTATCGAGGACGAAGGCGGCGAGTGGCTGGAGAACTTTGCCGGCGATGCGCTCGCGGGCGAACACGCGCGAACGCCGGAGCAGTTGATGGCGCACGCCGATGTGAAGCGGGCTGTGGATGAGGAGTTGCTTGCATTGCCGGAGATCGAGCGCACGGTGCTGGTGCTGTATCACCAGGAGGAATGCAGCTACGAAGGCATTGCGGTTGCGCTGGGTTTGCCGATCAATACGGTGCGGACGCATTTGCATCGCGGGCGCAAGCGGTTGGGGGAGCAGGTGCGGGAACGGTTGGCGGCTCGGACGCATCGAAAACACGAGAGCGTTGCAGTGGGAGGGAGGGCGTGAGGATGTACTCTGAGGATATGCAGGATGATTTTGACCAGAGTGTGACGCGAGCTTTGGAGCGGCGCTCGGAAGTGCGTGTGCCGGAGGATTTCGCGGCGCGGGTGAGCGCGGCATTGCCGGTTGCGAGACGTCAGAATAAGACGGTGCAGTTGGGGAGGAAGGCGGCCTTGGCGGCGCTGGTGGTGCTGGGGATTTCGCTGTTTGCGCTGGCGCCCCATGCCGCGCCTTCGTTTGCGAATATGGCGTTCGATTTTGAGTTGGTGGTGATTGCGGAGTTGGGTGGTGTGGCTTATTGGTTGACGGTGCGGCGCGGGGTTTGAGGTCCCCACCCATCGCAAAAGCGCGATGAATGGGCAGCCCGGCTTCTGTGGGGCTCCCAACAGCAGGTTCCCTGCGGGAATAACAGAAAGAAAAGCAATGGCAACGACAGGTTTCTCAATTCGAGAGCTTGGGTGCATGCGAGCGAAACACTGCGGGTCTCTCCGCTGCGTCGGCAAAGTGCGCCGACTCCGGTCGAGATGACAGTGTGTTGATGCCGAAGCACTCTACTCGTCGGCGATGCCGGGGTCGGGGGTGTCTTCGCCGAGGGCGGTGGCGAGCGCGTTGAGGTGGTCGGACTCGTCGCGCAGGATTTCGCGAAGGTCTTCGCCCAGCGCGAACTCGTTGAGCGCGTCGGCCTGGCGGACACGGCGGCGGTAGTTGCGGATGGTTTCCTTCTCGTTGTTGAGATCGAAACGCAACATGTCGGTGGCCTTGTCGCTGGTCTTGACCGGCTTTGCCGTGACGGCGGGCATGCCGCCCAGAAGGTCGATCCAATAACTGAGTTTGAGCGCGTGGTCGAGCTCTTGTTTGGCATGGACTTCGAGCTCGTCGGCGATGTTCATGTAGGCCGCGCCCTTGAGCACCTGCGAGTAGTTCACGTAGGCGATGACGGCCTGGAACTCGCGCTCGAGATCCTGGTTGAGGTGGTCGACCAGTTTGGCGCGCGTGATGGGTTTGGCGGTCTTGTCGTCATTCTTCTTATCGGTTGGCATATCTCTCCATTCGGCTTACGGAGATAAGACGCGAAGGAAGTAGATGGCGGTTGCCGGTGGGAGGAGAAATCGCGCTGGCAAAAAAGCAGGTTCCCTGCGGGAATGAAAGAAAAAAAAGCAAGCGCAACGACAACGACAGGTGTCGCCCCTAATTGCTCAGGGCGGCGCGGGTGGAGAGCAGGACGAACTTGCAAGGGTTCCCGGCGTTGCAGCTCAGGATGCCGCGCCGGGTCAGGGTGGCGTGGCTGCCCGCAGGGACGCCCGCTTTGAAGTCGATCTTGTACAGGGACGATTCGACGGAGGTGAGGGGGGCTTGCTTGGGGTCGTCCTTGACGATGGTCGCGTTGGAGGCTCCGGTGGTCGCGAACTCAAGTTCCACGGTGGCCGATCCGGTCAGCGTGTTTTTGCCTGGCACGGTGAAGGTGCGGAGGGCTTGCAGCGCATTTCTGCCGTCGGGAACCTGGCTGGGGGTGCCGGCTTTGCGGAGCGCGGTCTGGCGCTCCGCGATGCTGGCGGCGGTGGCGTCGGCGTTGCCGCCCTTGTCGCCGAAAGCGGCGATTTGATAGACGGCCATGGCTTTGGCGGGCTGGCCTTGTTTCTCAAGAATCATGCCGAGATGGTAGCCGGGTTCGGCGGTGAGGGCGTTGGACCAGGCGGCGCGGACCAGCGGTTCGGCCGCGGCGGTGTTTCCGGCGCGGAAGAGCGCCCAGCCGAGCGTGTCCCAGACGCTGACCAGCAGTTCCGCCTGGATCAGCGGCTTTGCATTGGGCGACCTTTCGACCATAGCCAGCGAGCGCCGGGCGGTGGTCACGGCCAGAGGCACGTCGAGATTTTCGTCGGCCAGGGCGTAGGCCGCGTCGTTCAAGAGGGCGGGATCCTGGGTCTTTTCGGCGATGGATTTGAGCAGGGCGGTGGCCTCGGGCTTCTTGTCTTCGCGCACCAGTGCGTTGCTCAATAAAAGTTGCGCCTGCACGTTGTCGGGATGCGCCGCGAGGAATCCACGCAGGACCTTTTCGGCGGCGGGATACTGTTTTTCGTTGAGCAACAGGGACGTGAGCATGCCGTTGGCTTGGTCGTTGTTGGGGCTGCGCACGACGAGGGCTTGCAACGTGGCGATGGCTTCCTGCGACTTGTGCTGCTGCATTTGGGTCCCCACCAACAGCAAGGTGACGTTGTCTTCGTCGGGATGGGCGGCGAGTTCGCGCTGGAAGTCTTCGGCGGCCTCGTTGGGCTTGCCAAGCATCAACGCCAATGCACCGTAGTTGCTCCACAGATAGGCCTGGCGGGGGTTGATGGCTTTGGCCTCATCGAGCTTTTTGCGGGCGGCTTCCCAGTCGCGTTCCTGGAAGGGCCGAGTGGCGTCGCGGATGAGGCTGGCGGCCTTCGGATCGTCGGCGATGGCTGCGGGGGCCGCCGCCTGCGGTCGTGCGGGAGCAGCGCACGCCAAAGACAAGATGCTCACGGCGAAAATGTTCAGGGCGTGGGCCGACAAACGGCAGGCAGAGGTCATATCGGTCTCAGGAGTTCAGATGGAAGGGGCCGTTTCTGCAAGATACACCTTTGTGTAGTCGAGATAGTTGGCGGCATACATGCGGATGAGGTCGAGGTCGGCGTCGGTGAGTGTGCGGCGGACCTTACCGGGAACTCCCGCAACCAGGCTGCGCGGCGGAATGACGGTGTGCTCGGGGACGACCGCGCCAGCGGCGACGATGGAGCCCGCGCCGATGCGGGCGTCGTTGAGGACCACCGCGCCGATGCCGATCAACACGTCGTCCTCGATGACGCAGCCGTGGACGGTGGCGTTGTGGGCGATGGTGCAGCGGGCGCCGACGATCACCGGATAGAGGTACCTCATGCCGTGCAGCACGGCGCAGTCCTGGACGTTCGAGCCGGCACCGATGCGGATGGAG
>JALYTE010000426.1 GCA_030854435.1 Acidobacteriota bacterium
GCCTGGTGGACATCAATCTCAACATCCGCATCCTACTGGGCAGCTCGTACTACGACGACTGGCAGGGGTCGGAAACGTTTGTCGCGCGCGACCCGCTCGGCAACCCGGTGGACAAGCGCCATCCGTGGAACCAGACCACGATCCCACGCCCACAGAAGCGCGATTTCGCGGGCAACTATACGTGGGTGATGTCTCCGCGCTGGTACGACCAGCGCACTGGCGACTATCTCGCGCTCGACACTGGCGGCGGGCCGATCGCGCGGCTTTGGTCCACGGCGCTCGCGGGACTGGTGGACGTCGGCTACGTCAAGTCGACCGGGCACAGCGTCAAGATTCTGCTGCCTAAGACGGCGATGCTGCCCGAAGTCGAGTTCGAGTGGAAGATTCCGAAGTGGAGCAACACCATCGAACGCGATCGCGCGCGCACCTACTTCCAGGCCTACGCCGCAGCCATCGCGCTCCATGCTACGGAGAAAGCTCTGGCTGAGTTGTATGCCGGACGCACGGCGACCTGGACCGACTTCAAGGTGCCGGAAGAGGCCATCGCGTGCGGCTTCCATGAGGCGGTGCGCGGCGTGCTGTCGCACCACGTCATCATCAAGGAAGGCAAGATCGCCAACTATCATCCTTATCCGCCGACGCCGTGGAACGCGAATCCGCGCGATATCTATGGGACGCCCGGCCCCTATGAAGATGCGGTACAGAACACGCCGCTGTTCGAGGAGAACGGGCTGGACAAGTTCAAGGGCATCGACATCATGCGCACGGTGCGCAGCTTCGATCCGTGTCTGCCATGCGGCGTGCATATGTACCTGGGCGACGGCAAGGTGCTGGAGACGCGGCACTCGCCGATGTTCGGCGCGTCGGGAGATCGCTAGATGGCGGCGATGGCGCAGCCTGTGGTTGTCGACGCGATTCCTGTTCCGCTTGCTGCGCCTCCGCCCGGCGAGTTTCGGTTGCAGACCGAGCGCGTGGAGAAGCTTGCGGCGAAACTCGAAAACGCCGGTGATCCCGAAACTCGAGCCGCGGCGCTCGATCTGGTGCAGTCGGTGGTCGAGCTTCACGGCACGGCGTTGACTCGCATGTTGCAAGCACTGGCGAAAACTCCCGAGGGCGAAACCGCGCTGCTGGAAGCGGTCAACGACGACCTGGTTTCGGCGATGCTGCTGCTGCACGGCCTGCACCCGGACGATATCGAGACCCGCGTGCTGCGCGGCATCGAAAAAGTGCGGCCGTATTTGAAGTCGCACGGGGGCGATGTCGAACTCTCCAGCGTCCGTGACGGTATCGTGCGGCTGGCATTGCATGGCAGTTGCGGAAGCTGTCCGTCGTCGTCCATCACGCTGAAGACGGCGGTTGAAGACGCGCTCTTTGAAGCCGCGCCGGACATCGTCGAAATTGTTGCGGAGAACGCGGCAGCAGCGCCTTCGACGCACTCCAATCTCGTTATGATTAAGTAACCCGAACGCCAAGGAGGTCTTCAATGGCACACCAGGACGCCAGCCCCACAACAGACTCCCACCAACCCGGAGCGCGCAAAGGCGAAGACCGGGCCAAGCCGCTGGGCCAGCGCGAGACCCGCATGGCCAGCGATGCGACCGGCGTCAACGCCGCCGACTCTGCTCCCATCGACCCGCGTATGCCGAGCATGCCGCCTGCTTGATCCCCACATCGGAATCGGAAGGCCACATGAACGGGACCGCGGACAATGGGACGGAGCGCGAAAGCCCACCCTCGTTTCTGAAACAATTTGCCCGCAAGCGCTCCGTAGTTGAGGAGCGTTGCGAGTTGTGCAGCGCTGTGCTCGCGCCGATGCATCAACACTTGCTGGAGCCAACGAAGCACCAGATTGTTTGCTCCTGCGACGCCTGCGCCATTCTCTTCTCCGGCCAGGCGGGGGCGCGCTATCTCCGGGTCCCGCGTAGAATCCGGTCGCTCTCCGACTTCCAGATGCTCGACCTACAGTGGGAGGCGCTGATGATTCCTATCGAGCTCGCGTTCTTCTATCGCGACAGCGCATCGGGAAAGATGATGGCGATGTACCCCAGTCCGGCGGGCGCGATCGAGTCGCAACTGAGTCTCGAAGCCTGGGAAGAGATCGCGGCAGCGCATCCCGCTCTGCGGACGATGGAGCCGGATGTGGAGACGTTTCTGGTCAATCGCGTCACCAAGCCGCACGAGTATTACATCGTCCCCATCGACGAGTGTTTTCGCCTGGTCGGCTTGATCCGCATGCACTGGCGCGGCCTTTCCGGAGGCGGCGAAGTGTGGAAAGAAATCGCGCGCTTCTTCACCGACCTCAAGGCGCGCAGTACCGACGTGAAGGAGTTGCCCGATGCCTGAGCTGCATTTTGCGATCGAGGGCGCGGAAGCCGTGGCCAACGCCGCAGCGCCTCTGCTCGCCTTGAAGCTGCGCATCACAAACCTGCCCGCGAGCGAAGATATTCATACCCTGACGCTGCGCTGTCAGGTGCAGATCGAGCCGGCGCGGCGCGGCTACGTCGCGCGCGAGCGCGAACTGCTGCTCGACCTCTTCGGCACGCCGGAGCGCTGGAGCCGCACGGTGCGTCCGCTGTTGTGGATGAACACCAGCGTTGCGGTGCCCGCGTTTTCAGACAACATCCTGGTCAATCTGGAGTTGCCCTGCACCTTCGACTTCAACGTGGCGACGACGAAGTATTTTCAGGCGCTCGCAGGCGGGGACGTGCCGGTGTGCGTGATGTTCAGCGGCACGGTCTTTTACAAAGGCGAAGACGACGTGTTGCAAATCGCGCAAGTGCCGTGGGACCGCGAAGCCAACTTCAAGCTCCCCGTTGCCATTTGGAAAGAGATGATGGATCTGTACTACCCCAATACCGCGTGGCTGTGCCTGCGCCGCGACACCTTCGAGCAACTCTACGAGTACAAGGTGAGGCAGGGTCTGCCGACGTGGGAACAGGCCATCGCACGCGCGCTCGCCGCAACCGAAGCGGTGGAAGTTCCGGTCACGGAGGTCGAAGCATGAGCTTCGCGGGATTCGAGACCGTCGAGAAAATCGCCGCAGCCATCCTGTACGAGGGATACATCTTGTATCCCTATCGTCCGTCGGCGATCAAGAACCGCCAGCGCTGGAACTTCGGGACGCTGTACCCACGCGTTTACGCCGAAGCGCAGCGGC
>JALYTE010000436.1 GCA_030854435.1 Acidobacteriota bacterium
GAGCGAGACCGCAGAAACGCTGCACATGTGGACGCAGATTGTCGGCAAGACGCGGCTGGCACTGAGTCCGCTACAGGCCCATTGGTGGAACGTTCCTCTGTACGTGAGCGCGCGCGGACTGACGACGTCGGCGATGCCGTATGGCGCGGAGATGCTGGAGATCGAGTTCGACTTTGTGAGTCACGATCTGCGCTATCGATTGAGCAGCGGGGCGACGCTTTCGACGCCGCTGCGGGCGCAGACGGTCGCGGACTTTTACGGCGAGTACAAGCGCAGTCTGGCGGCACTCGGAGTGGTGTGTGACATTCATCCCGTGCCGTGTGAATTGAGAGCGCCGATTCCATTTGCGGAAGATACGCAACATGCGAGCTACGACGCGGACGCTGCACATCGCTTCTGGCGCGTGCTGGTGAGAGTGGAGCAGATATTTCTGGAGTTTTCGACGCGATTTATCGGTAAGCAGAGTCCGGTGCATTTTTTCTGGGGGAGCTTCGATTTGGCTGTGACGCGCTTCTCGGGACGGCGGGCCTCAGCGCGGCGGGATGCCGATGCGATCACGCGCGAAGCGTATTCGCATGAGGTGATCAGCGCGGGATTCTGGCCGGGGAATGGAGGATTTGGCGACGCAGCGTTCTACTGCTATGCGGCACCGTCTCCGGAGGGGATGGCTGAGGCGAAGGTCCGCCCGGCGGCGGCGGGGTGGAATACTGCGCTGGGCGAGTTCATTTTGAAGTATGACGACCTTCGCGCGGAGGCTTCTCCGGATGCGGCGCTGCTGGAATTTTTGGAGAGCACGTACACGGTTGTGGCGAAGCTGGCACAGTGGGACCGCGAGGCTTTGGAGCGGGCTTGACGCCTCCGGTTGATTGATCTGGTCGCCTTGCGTTTGCTGCGCGGGATTATTTGATCAACATGCTGACGATGCTGGCGGACATGAGGTTGGCCATCGTACCCGCCAGCATGGCGCGCAAGCCGAGTTTGGCGAGATCGTTGCGGCGGTTGGGGACGAGCGCGCCGATGCCGCCGATCTGCATGCCGATCGAGCCGACGTTGGCGAAGCCGCACAACGCGAAGGTGGCGATCGAAAAAGTGCGCGGGTCGAGGGTGGCTTTGAGCTTGCCGAGTTCGGCGAAGGCCAGAAACTCGTTGATGATGGTGCGAGTGCCGAGCAGGTTGCCGATGATGCGCGAGTCGTGCCAGGGGATGCCGATGAGCCAGGCCACCGGCGCTCCAACGACACCGAGCACGTTGTTGAGCGAGTGCGGGAATGGAACGTGACCGTGCGCCCAGGCGAAGTTCGAGATGCCGAGCATGATGGCGTTTACCAAACCGACGAGCGCGACGAAGCTGATGAGCATGATGGCGACGTTGAAGGCGAGTTGGCCGCCGTCGATGGTGCCGCGGGCAATGGCGCCGACGAAGTTCTCGTTGGCGTGTTCTTCCGAAGGTGGCATGGTGACGGTGCCTGCGGTGGCGGGGACTTCGGTTTCAGGGACTAACATTTTGGCGATCAGGATGGTGCCTGGAGCGGTCATGATGACCGCCGAGAGGAGGTCCTTGGCGTTGATGCCGAACAGGATGTACGCGGCCATGATGCCGCCCGAGACATGCGCCATGCCCGAGGTCATGATCGTCATCAGCTCCGAGCGCGTGGCTCCGGAGAGGAAGGGGCGGATGGTGAGCGGAGCTTCCGTCTGACCCATGAAGATGCTGGCCGCGACGTTGGTGCTTTCCGCGCCGCTGGTGCCCATGGTCCACTGCATGATCCAGGCGACGACGCGGATGATCTGTTGCATGACGCCGATGTGGTAGAGGATGGCGAAAAATGCGCTGACGAAGATGATGGTGGGGAGCACCGCGAAGGCGAAGACGGCCAACGGGTTGCCGGGAATGCCGAGTTGTCCGAAGACCAGGCCGGAGCCATCGGCGGAGTGGGCGAGCAGGCCGGTGATGAAGTCGGAGGCATGCTTGAGGATGATTTGGCCGGTGTTCCATTTGATGACCGCGAAGGCGAAGACGACTTGCAGGCCGAGTCCCCAGACGACCGTGCGCCAGCGGATGGCGGCGCGGTTGGTGGAGAAGGCGTAGGCCAGGCCGAGAAAAGTGATGAGTCCGAGAAGTCCTGTGAAACGGGCCACGGCGAATGCTCCAAGTGAAAGGCTGTCAGGAGTGTAATGCAGGTCTCTCCGCTGCGGCGGCAAAAGCGTCGCCTCCGGTCGAGATGACAGCTTTGGGGTGGTTAGGCGCTAGTGAGCGGGAAGCGCGGCGAGCCAGTTGAGGATCAGCGACTCCATATAAATGCGGCGGTTGGAGAAGCCGTGGTCGGTTTTGGTGTAAATCTTCTCGGCCCGTTTGTCGCCCGTGGCTTTGAGGGCGGCGAGCAGGCGGGTGTTGTCGGGTTCGCTGCCATCGTCGGCGGTGAGGATGAGGGCGGGGCGGGTAGCGAGCGTGGGGGCGAAATGGATGAAGTCCCACTCGTTGCGATGCTCGTAGATTTCGAGCGCAAGCGATTGCGGCGTGCAGCCGGAAAGGGGAAGAAAATCGGCGTCCTCCATGCCTTCCCAAGCTGGCAGCTTGCGCAGGATTTCGATCTTGTCGGTGATGCCGCGTGGGATGGAGGAACCGATGTCCCATGCGCCGATCATGACGACGGCCCTGACCGTGGGATTGTGCGCCGTAGCGGAGGCTGCCATGTAGCCGCCCATGCTGTGGCCGATGACGACGATGTCCTTCGTGTCGATGCGGTATTTCGCGGCGATCTCTGGACGAAGCAGGAAGGCGACTTCGGCGTCGGCGTCTTCCATGCAGTGCGTGAAACTGAAGTTGCCGTGGACGCCCCAGCTTCCGCGGTAGTGGACGGCGAGGACGTTCCAGCCCGCGCGGCGGAGGGTCTGGGCGAGATCGAGTTGCTGCTCGTAGCCGGGGAAACCGTGCAGGAGAAGGACCGTGGGGTGAGGGGCTTCACCCGCTGCGAGGTAGAAGATGCCGTAGAGCTGTTCGCCGTGCGAAGGGACGGCAATTTCGACGTTCGAGGTGGGGTGTGAGTTGGCGGGCGGATCGGTGGCGATGGCGACCGGCAAATTCTGTGCCGACAACGGAGAAAGCGTAACGGCGAGGCAGAGGAAAGTAAGGAAAGATGTCGAGCGAGGCAAGGTATGCGCTCCTGTGTCGAGGGAGATGCGTTGTGAAGAAGTGTAAATGCTCGGTCGAGACGACAGAAAGGTTGTACTTGCAAAAATTTCGCTCAAGCGGGCGGAAGATGATACACTCGGAGGGATCGTAGAATCCGATCTGGTGTTCTTGCTTGTTCTGGTCGTACTGCTCTACTCGCAAACAACTCCAACATTCGAGTTTCAGCGGTACATCGTATTGAAAAGAGAACAAGGTCATGGAAACAGGAACAGTAAAGTGGTTTAACGACGCCAAGGGTTTTGGATTTTTGAGCCGCGCAACCGGTGAGGACGTTTTCGTCCATCACTCCGCGATTCAGAGCGACGGTTTCCGCTCGCTGCAAGAGGGTCAGACGGTCGAGTTCAACGTCGTCAAGGGTCCCAAGGGCTGGCAGGCAGAGAACGTTCGCGTCGCGTAAGCGGTTCGACAGGCCAACGCAAAGGGCGGTTCCTGTCGGAGCCGCCTTTTGTTTTCCATCGGGCCATTTTTGTCCGGTCGCGCCGATTCGCGGGTCTTTGGCCTGCGCATCGGTGCGGCGGTCGCTCGTTGCGTTTGATCGAGGCGGTTCCTGTTATTTTTTCATAATGCAACCACTACGGGAGAGAGCATGGCGAACATCGTCGAGAACAAGTACTACCTGAAGACCGTTCATGAAGAGATCGGCCTGTTCGATCGCAAGCTCGCACACCTTTTGAAGTACGACGTTTTTGAATCCGACGACGCCCGCGAAGCAGCGACGCGCAAGTTGACTCGCAAGCGCGAGTTGCTGGTCGAGACGGCCAAGCGCATGGCGGCGGAGGGTATCGAGTTCAAGCCGTCCGATCTGCCGCGGTCGATTATGCCCGAGGGCATGGAAGTTCCCGTCGCCGCGCCGGTGAAAGAAGTGGCTGCGTCGGCAGAGCCAGTGGTCGCCGGAGCGGGGGCCAACCGCAGCGCGCGCCGCCAGAGTTCGGTGTACGCGGGCACTTCGCTGGATTGGGAACAGAGCGTTCGCAACTACATGCAGAGCAAGAACAAAGCATAGCGGTAATCCAGGCCGTGAGGTGCCGGTGGGTTTGGGCGTCATTGTGCTCGCGGCTACGTCATTGTGCTCGCGGCTACGGTGATGCTTGGGGTGAGTGGGACCTCGGCGTGGAGCGGGTTGGGCTGGCCGGTGGGGGTCGTCGAGCGGGTACCGGCGTATGCGATTCCGTTGTGGGTGGCGGCGATGGGCGCAGTGTCCGTCAATCGAACGTTACGATAGTTGGACAAGAACGTATGCAACGCCGGGATATCGACAGGCCACGTTGCTATGATGGCTGCTGATGCCTCGACCTTCTTCCTTGATAGATACCCGCATCGTTTACTGCGGCGATTGCCTCGACCAGCTTCGGCAACTGCCGGACGACTGCGTCGACCTCTGCTACATCGATCCTCCGTTCAACTCGAACCGCAACTACGAGGTTTTCTGGGGAGAGACGAAGGAGAAGCGGTCGTTTGAGGACCGCCACGCTTCGACGCGGGCCTATATCGAATACATGCGGCCGCGATGTGTGGAGATCAACCGCGTCCTTAAAAAGACGGGATCGTTTTACTACCACTGCGACTGGCACGCTTCGCATTATGTGAAGGTGATGCTCGATGTGATCTTCGACGAGAACAATTTCATCAACGAGATCATCTGGAAGCGGCAATCGTCACACAACGATGCGAAGCAGGGGTCGAAGCACTTGGGGCG
>JALYTE010000440.1 GCA_030854435.1 Acidobacteriota bacterium
GTTTGGCACGATAAGCGTTCCCTGCCACACACCGATAAGGTCGGTTGCGGCAGGTGCTGTGGCGATACTCGCCCCGCCGAGCAATGCGATAAAACATAACGACAGTGGCCAGATTCTCATCTGGAGCGCATTCGGATGCGCAAACCCGAACTCCGTTAAAAACTGACACGCCGCGGGGGAACTGCGCGGGGGAACCAGCAGTAACATAGGACTGTCTGAGGTACCAAAACGTGAGGGAAAACAGCCTTGCCACGCCGGCTAGGCACGAAGAGTGAGAATTCGTAATCAGCAGGTCAGCAGTTCGAATCTGCTCGTCGGCTCCAGTTTGCCCCAGCGTGTTCAAGAATCGAGCTGATCACGAGGGGCACGCCGGAAACCTCCTCTTTCGTCCGCTGCAACCGGTTGTTAGTTGCCTTTACTGACGCACATAGCGCAAGTGCGTGGCGGCTGTGAAGCTGTGCCGATTCGGTGGACACTTTCCGTTTAGCGGAGAAGGGTTCATCCAATGGCAAAAAAGCATCCTCGGTCCTACCCGATGGAGTTTCGGCAGAGCATAGTCGACCTGGCCCGGGCGGGCCGGAAGCCCGACGAGTTGGCGGCGCAGTTCGAACTCTCGGAGCAAACGGTCCGCAACTGGCTTAAGCAATCCGCCCTCGACGGCGGCAAGCGCCGCGACGGCCTCACGAGCGCCGAACACGAGGAACTAAGGAAACTCCGCAAAGAAAACCGGCAGCTCAAGGTCGAGCGTGAAATCCTGGGAAAAGCCGCCGCCTGGTTCGCTCGCGAGACCGATTCGATTCCTCCCCGGCCTTCGAATTCGTGAAAGCGCACCAGGCCCTTTGGCCCGTCGCCACGCAGTGCCGCGTGCTGGAGGTCTCGACCAGCGGGTACTACGCGTGGTTGCTTCGCCCGCCTTCGCATCGGCGCGAAGCCGATGGCGCGATCGGTGACGCCGTCGAAGTCTGCTTTGAACGGTCGCGCTCGACGTACGGCCGACCGCGCCTTCAGGCGGACTTGCACGAGGGCGGCATCGAAGCCGGCGATCGGCGTGTAGCGCGGATCATGCGCGAACGTTCGATTCACGGGGCCAGTCGCCGCAAGGGCTTCATCACGACGGTCCGCGACCGCGATGCGCGTCCAGCACCGGACTTGGTCGAGCGGAAGTTTACAGCCGAAGCCCCTGATCAGTTGTGGGTTGCCGACATCACCTACGTCCCGACATTGGCCGGCTTCTTGTTCGTCGCTATCGTACTCGATGTCTTCAGTCGGCGCGTCGTCGGCTGGGCGATGGCCAATCACCTACGTACCGAGCTGGTCCTGGACGCATTGAACATGGCGATCTACCGCCGTCGGCCGAAGGATGTCATCCATCATTCCGATCAGGGTTGTCAGTACACGTCGATCGCGTTCGGTAGCCGGTGCAAGGAGGCCGCCGTGCGGCCGTCGATGGGTTCGGTCGGCGACTGCTACGACAACGCGATGTGCGAGAGTTTCAATGCGATTCTCGAGTGCGAGTTGCTGGTACAGCATCGCTTTACGACACAGCGCGATGCGGCCCTTGAGGTCTTCAGCTTCATCGACGGCTGGTACAATCCGCGCCGGCGGCATACCGCCCTCGGAATGCTCTCCCCGGTTCAATACGAAGACCGATATCACGCGGCTGAGCGGGAGCCCGCGGCGTGACCTCCAATCAAAAACCGTCCACCGAACCGGCACAGCTTCACTGGACCATCAAGAACCTTATCAATGCGAAATTGCGGCCCAGGCTCGCGTAGGTTCTCGAAGAGACGCCGCCCACCGCCGAACAACACGGGTGCGAAGGCGATTTCCAGCTCGTCGACGACGTCCAGATTCAGGTACTGCTGGATCAGGTCCGCTCCGCCCGCGATACGAATATCACGACCGCCTGCGGATTCCCGAGCCAGCTCTAGGGCACGCTCCGGCCCGTCATTGATGAAGTAAAAGGTCGTCCCACCGGGGCGCACCCAGAGTTCGCGTTTCTCATGGGTAAGAACGTATACCGGCGTATGAAACGGAGCCTCCTCTGGCCAGGCGCGCTCGCCCTGATCGAACATTCGCTTGCCCATAATGTTGGCACCGATGCGCTCCGTGGTGGTGCGAAGCAGGTCATTGACCGGGCCGGTCTCTCCACCTGGTCCGAACTTGTGGTTCTCGCGGAAGTACTGTTGATTGAGGATCCAGGCCATCAGCGCACCCCACTTAGCGCCCCAGTTCTTGTACTCGGGCTTGTCCCAATGCTCCAGGGTCATTCCTTCGGGTGCCATGTAGCCGTCGAGGCTAAGTCCGATGTTGACGAATACTTTGCTCATGATTTTCCTCTCGCATGTTCGGATGTCGACCTAACGTCGGAAATAAGCTGGATGGCTGACGCGAGAGGTTGTGTCCTAGCGGATCTTCGCTCGCGTGCAGATCATGTTGTCGGCATCGGTCCACCTACCGCCCTGCTGCATCTCGGCGTGGTCGCGCAGGTGCGCGGGATCCGGCATACCCTCCGTCTCGCGCGCGCGCGACGAGGTCGCGCCGCACATCGCCGGCGGACGAGAGCATGCCGCGAGGGTGCTACGCATCGCCAAGTTCACGTGCACGACCTTGTTCGTTCGGTTGATGGTGTCGAACGAGTAGCCCGTGCCGGCGGCGCTGGGAAGGGTGCCGGCGAGCAGCAGAGCGAGTGCGGCGCAGCCCGTTGGTAACGATTTTCATACCTCTGCGTTTGGTGGGAATGGGTGAGCCCCTGCCTGTGGCAGGGGTGCCAAATCCCTAAGGGCAACCTAGCTTCGGTGCCAAGGATTAAGCGCAAGTGGTCGCGCGTGACGTCGGAAGAACGTCGCCCCTGTCAATCTCCCGGTTGCGAGACTCTCGCGAAGGAGCGTTGTCTTCAGGGCAACTGCGGGCAGCAACACTGCGCAGAGCATAAAGGTGGCCACTCGGCCATCCACACGCTCCTCAAGCAACGCGCAAAAGCTCAGCGCTAGAGCGACCTCCGCTATTCGATGCCTACCGGGTCTCCTTTGCGGGTCGCGGAGATGAGGACGACACGCCGCTTCCTCTCCGAGCGTCTGCGGTTGCGCGACTCGGCGATCTTCATCGCGCGCGAGGAAGACGCGGCGCGCGCGGCGTCGGAACCACGCTGGTCAAGTGCGCGAAGGTGGATGCGCGGAAGAGCGGCGCGCAGTCGATCATGCTCGAACTTCCGCGCGCCGAACCATCTCTCCACCTGGTACGCGAAGCTCGGCTTCGAACGCGACGGCGCTTTCGAATTGGCAGGCTGGAGCGACTAGCTACCGGTAGCGAAGGTACAGGTACAGCCCTCGGCCGCGGCGGCCGCACCGAGGGCGCGATCGATCGTTGCGAGCGGGAGCTGCGCTTGCAGCGCCAGCGCGAGATAGGCGGCATCGTAGCCCGTGAGACGCCGCGATCGCGCAATGGTCAGAATCGTGTGAGGGTCGGGGCTCTCGACGGTGAGTGGGAGCGCTAGGATCTCCGAGAGCGCGACGCCCGTCGCGACTTCGTCGAGCCGGCCGCGACGTTCCGCGGTGAGCAGAGCGTGCGTAATTTCCGTGATGAAGTTCGACGGCACGTAGGCTCCGTGTGCAGCAAGATAGCCGACCGCCGCATCCGCCTTCGGTGACGTCTCGTCCTCCAGCAACCACGACACGATCGTACAGGCATCGACGACGATCATCACCTGCGTCCTTCGTCGATGAGCTCGCGAGCGCCGATGCTCGGCCCCTTCAGGCGTGCCCGCAACGCGCGTAGGCGTTCGGCCGCTAGCTGACCGCGCGTCTTCCTCTCCGCGTCG
>JALYTE010000443.1 GCA_030854435.1 Acidobacteriota bacterium
GGCCCCAACGGGGGTGCGGGGCGCTTCGGCCTGCGGTTCGCAGGGGTTGTTGTTTGCCTAGGAGGCTCTGATTAAATCCTTGGAATTGTTCTACCGGAGGGAGCAGGGGGTTTCAGGCCCCTGAATCCAAGCCTCAGTGATGGGCTTCAGACCCGGAGGGAATGCTGAGGGACTTCCATCAGACCTTCCCTAGGCGTTGAGCAGCGCTTCGATCTCCGCACGCCGTGGCATCGAAGGCGCTGTGCCGGGACGAGTCACCGAAATCCCCGCGGCTGCCGATGCGAAGCGGGCCGCCTCGACTGCGTTCCGGCCCTCGCCAAGCGCGGCTGCAAACGCCCCGCAGAACGCATCGCCTGCGCCGGTGGTCTCAAGCACTGGACCGGCGTTGAACGCGGGAACCAGCGTGCTCTGTCTATGGCCTGTGCGCAGCAGCGAGCCACGTGCGCCCAGCGTGAGGATGACGTTGCCTGCACCCTGTTCGAGCAGTGAATCGGCGGCCCGCTCGGCCTGCTCGACCGTCTCGACGGTGAGGCCGGTGAGCAACGCCGCTTCGGTTTCATTGGGGATGAAGTAGTCGGCCAATGCGATGAGCGCGCTGGGCAACCGTGATGTGGGCGCGGGTGCCGGGTTCAGGATGGTTGGCACTCCGCCATCGCGGGCGATTTCAAGGCCGCGCGCAACTGTATCGAGAGGGAGTTCGAGTTGCGTCAGGAAGACGTCCGCCGCTCGAATCTCGTTGGCCGCGGCGTCGACTTCGGCAGGGGTCAGCGTGAAGCACGCGCCGGGAACGACGATGATGGCGTTCTCGCCATGCGCGGCGTCGATCAGGATAGCGGCCGCTCCGGTCGCCGTGCCGCATGTGCCGACCAGCGCGGCGTCGATGCCATCGGCGCGCCACAGGTCGCGAGCGATCTTGCCGAAGGCATCATCGCCAAGCTTGGACATGAAGCGGACGTTCGCTCCGGCGCGGGCGGCGGCAACGGCCTGGTTGGAACCTTTGCCTCCAGGGCCTAGCGCAAAGCTGTCGCCCATCAGCGTTTCGCCCCACCCAGGCAGGCGGCTGGCCCGAAAGGCGAGATCGGCGACGAAGCTGCCCATGACGAGAACATTGTTGCTCATGCGATTGAATTCCTCTTCTATAGAGTCCTATTTACGAATAAGTTCTTAGTCCGTGCCCGGCTTCTCGCCGGAGTAGCAGCGGGCTTCAGCCCGCGGTAAATGGAACGAAAACATGATGGGCTTTAGCCCCGGAGAACTTATTTTGCATAGGCGAGCGCAATCAGCACCAATGCCAGAACATACGCGGCGAACATCGCAGCGAGATAGCTCTTCGCCCGCGTATTTGCGCCTCGAAACTCTTTCCACACGAAGACGCCCCAGATGCAAGCCACCATCGGCGACGCCTGGCCGATGGCATAGGAGATCGCCACGCCGACCAGCGACGCCGCAACGAAGTTGAACACCGTGCCAAGCCCCCATATCGCTCCGCCGAGCAGGCCGAGCGCGTGATACGAAGCTGGCGCGCGGAAGTAATCGGCGGCCGCGACGGGCGACCCGACGATGGGCTTGCGCATCAGGACAGTGTTGAAGAAGAAGCAGCAGACCAGCGCGCCAAAGGTGAGCGCGACCGCAGTGGTATAGGGCGTGAGCGTAGCGCCGCGAGTCATGGCGCGCGTGACGAAGGGGGCGAAGATACCCATCAAAAATCCGGAGATCACGCAGACAATAACGCCGCGCCTTGAAACCGCGTTCGCCCCCTTGCGCAAGGCCCCATAGGATTTGCCCACCAGCACGACCGCGACAACGGCCATCAGCACTCCGGCACCCAGCAGCACGGGGTTGCCGCGCGGCTGTAGCGCGTAGCTGAGGACGACGCCTTCGACCAGCGCGATGCCGATAGAGATGGGAAACGCAATGGCGAGACCGACGATCTCAATGCCCGCGATGAGCAGCACGTTCGCGATATTGAAAATAAAACCGCCCAGCGCGGCATACAACAGGTTGCGCCAATCCGCGGAGTGGAAGTTGGCGAGAAACGCCGTCGGGCCACCGGCGTGGCTGCCCATCGTGAAGGCCAGCGCCAGCGACATAAGAAAAATGCCCAGGCCGTAGTCCCAGTAGTAGAGCTCGAAACGATAATTCTTCGTGCCCTTGAAAGTGTTGGCGAACGAGCCCCAGCAGACGGTGCTCAGGACGGTCATCAGCAGCGCGATGGCAAAGGTCGTGGGAACGAACATGTTCGCCCATGATGCGCCACCGAGCGGCCACAAGTCCAGAAGTTTCCGCGCGCCAGAAACTTGCCGCACGCATATACTTTGGAGGAAACCTCCGATTGTCGGCAGGGTGCGGCTTCAGCCGCGCCACAAAGTGATCGCATCAAAACGGCTTTATAGGCCCGCGAAAAACCCGGTTTTGCTTAAGGGCACGGGTTTGCGAGCCTGTCCTGAGCGAAGCCGAAGAATGCCGTAAATGCCGTATCTGCTTTACGGCTTTTAGCCGCCGAGGCGATGCCGAGAATTGATCTAGGCGGGAGCGAAAATGACAAATGCGCTGACACCCTCCCTTGGCCCAGCCGATTCACGGCGTGCAAAATTGCTGGCCCTGTGCGGTCTGGCCGGTGCCCTCGTGTTCGGCCTGCTGCCCATCGCGCATTGGATCGCGCCCGGCACTTCCATGCCCGCCATGCTGGCGCGCGAAGGTGTTTGGTGGTGCTTTGCGCTGGCGGTCTTGGTCTGGCTGAGGTTTGTTGAACGCTTGCCGTTAAGCTCCATCGGTTTTCGCCGACCGACATGGAAAAGCGTTGCGTTCGGAGTTCTGGCGGCGGTGCTGCTGACAGCGGTGTTTATCCTGCAATCCGCCGTGATTGTCCCAATCTTCCACCTGCATCAGGACGTCGCCGCAGCGGTGCGCGAAAAGATCCTCCACGACCCTTTGTGGTATCGGGTGCTGTTAGTCTTGCGTGCGGCGGTCGTGGAGGAAATCCTGTTCCGCGGCTACCTCATCGAAAAGGTCCGGCAACTCTCCGGCAGCACAGTTCTGGCCGTT
>JALYTE010000444.1 GCA_030854435.1 Acidobacteriota bacterium
CGCGCGCCGCAGCTATTCGCGTCGCTGAACGCGGCCACCAACTCTTCCATCACCTCCGGCGTCAGAGCATTGCGCCGTTCCGGACGATTCAGCGTGATCGTCCGCACCACCCCATCGTCTTCCACCCGCACCGTCGACAAACTCACACCTCCAAATGCCATCTCGCACAACCACAACATTGTCATCTCGCACAGCCACAACATTGTCATCTCGACCGAAGTCCGCGCTTTTTGCGGACGAAGTGGAGAGACCTGCATGTCCTTCGCTCGCACAACCACAAAAGTCGGCGGGCCCTACTGCACGCTCAACCCAAACTTCTTCCCAATCTCCGCGCTCCTCTGCACCAGCGCCTCCAGCGGCTCGAACTCCGGCAACTCCGCGCCCAACTCCCTCAGCGTCGCCAGCAATACCTCCGTCGGCATGTTCCCGACCAGCGCGTCCTGCGCGAACGGACACCCGCCCAGTCCACCCATCGCCGCATCGAACCGCCTGCAACCGGCCTCATACGCCGCGCGAACTTTCTCCGCCACCTCATCCTGTCGCGCATGAAGATGAACGCCGATCTCCAGCCCCTCATGCACGCCCATCACGCAACTCATCACATCGCGCACCAGCGCAGCCGAGGCGACCCCAACCGTGTCGGCGAGCGAAATCTGCGTCACACCTGCGTCAACCAGAAGATCGACCGCGCTGACCACTTCGTCGATGTCCCACGCATCGCCATAGGGGTTGCCGAACGCCATCGAAATATACGCGACCACATCCTGCCCGCCCTTATACGCCAGCTCCCCAATCTGCTCCAACTGATCGAGCGCCTCCTCCGGCGTCTGGCGCTGATTGCGCTCCAAAAACTGCGGCGAAATCGAGTACGGAAACCCCAGCGTCGTCACCCTGTCCGTGTCGATGGCCCGCTCCGCGCCTTTCACATTGACGCAAATGCCGATAATCTCGACCTCATCCGGCGCGTCGAGATATTCCAGCACAAACTCCGAGTCGGCCATCTGCGGCACGGCCGTCTTCGACACAAAGCTCACCGCGTCGATATGCGTAAACCCCGCCGCAATGAGCGCGCGCAGATACTCCGCCTTCACCTCCGGCGGAATCGCCTTCGGCAAACCCTGCCAGGCGTCGCGCGGACATTCAATGATCTTCACCAAAATCGAGTTCCTCACTGTCAGGCTACGCCCATGCGCGCCCCGCTTAAGCCTACTTGAACTGCGCCCCGCAAAGTGTCATCCTATGCAGGTATGGCTACGACGATCAACATCTCGCTTCCTGAACCGCTCAAGACCTACGTCGATGCACAGATCGAGGCCGGAGATTTTGGGACGCCAAGCCAGTACATTCGCGAACTGATTCTCGATGACCGCGACCGGCACCGCCGCAACCTGGAGGAACATCTTCTCAGTGCGCTCAAGGAAGAGCAGAATGCGCTGGAGATTCCCGACGAAGTTTGGGATCACGGTGACATTGTTGGCACGATCATAGCCCATGCCGAACGGCTCCGATGAGTCCTGCTGCGATCGCGCTTCGGGTCCTGCCAAATGCAATACGTGAAGTCGCCGACCAGGCCGCTTACTATCGAGAGCGCGCCGATGTGGCCCTCGCACTGCGTTGGCGTTCTGCGGTGAACGAGGCGATGCGGTCGCTGCGCACCTTTCCAGAGCGCGGCAGCCCGTTGGACTCCGACACGCCCGAACTTCACGACATAAGGCGACTGCATATCCATGGATTTCCAAAACATCTGATCTTCTATCGCTTCGACCGCGTCGGCTCGGTCGTGTCGATCATCAGCGTTTTGCATGGTTCGCGAGATGTCGACGCTCTGCTCAAACTCGCTGTACGCGAATAACAGCAATCACGTCTGCAAAACCCCCGGATTGAACCTCATTACCTCCGGGTTCAGTGCGCAAGCCTCCAACGCTGTCATCAACACCTCGCGCGTCCGCGCCGGATCGATGATCGAGTCGATCCACAACCGCGCCGCCCCATAGCGCGGGTCGGCCTGCGCATCGTAGGTCGCCTTGATCTCGTCATACAGCGCCTTGCGCTTCACCTCGTCAACGACCTCGCCCGACCGCTCCATCTGCTTGGCCCGCACTTCGCCCAACGTGCTCGCCGCCGAAGACCCACTCATCACGGCGTACCGCGCCGTCGGCCACGCAAACATGAAGCGCGGATCGTATGCCTTGCCGCACATCGCATAGTGCCCCGCGCCGAAACTCCCACCCAGAATCATGGTGATCTTCGGCACCACGCTCGTCGAAACCGCCGAAACCATCTTCGCCCCGGCCCGGATGATGCCGCTCCACTCCGCGTCCTTGCCCACCATAAAGCCATTCACGTCGTGCATGAAAATCAGCGGCACCAGCGACTGGTTGCAGTCCATGATGAACCGCGCCGCCTTCTGCGCGGACTCGGTATAAATCACGCCTCCAAACTCCGTTCTCTTCGTCCCCGCCTGCGGCCCCATCGCAACGGTCTGGGACTGGTTCAGCTTCTGGTTGGCGACAATTCCCACGGCCCGCCCGCCAATCCGCGCATACCCGCACACCAGCGTGCGGCCAAACTCGGCCTTGTACTCGTCGAACTCCGACCGGTCCACGACCCGCGCAATCACATCGCGCACATCGTACGCATTGCTCGCCCCCGGCGTCGGATCCATCAGCCCATAGAGTTCTTCCGCCGCAAACCTCGGCTTGTCCTTCACCGCATCGAACGCCACCCGCGAAAACACTTCCGTCTTTCCTAATCCCTGTTCCCTAATCCCTAATCCCCGTCTCTCCCCTATCTTCCCCACCAACCTCCGCAACCTTGCAATACACAAATGGTCGTTCGGCTCCTTGAAGTCCACCGTGCCCGAAATCTCCGCGTGCATCGCAGCCCCACCCAGTTCCTCCGCCGGAGTTTTCTGCCCAATCGCCGCCTGCACCAGCGCCGGCCCTGCGAGAAACAGCCCCGAGCCTTCGGTCATCAGCACCGTATCGGTCATCACCGGCAAATACGCTCCGCCCGCGACGCACATCCCCATGATGGCGGTGATCTGCGGAATCCCCAGCGAACTCATCACGGCGTTATTGCGAAACACGCGCCCAAAGTCGTCCTGGTCGGGAAAAACGTCTTCCTGTAGCGGCAGAAAAACACCCGACGAATCCACCAGGTACAGCGTCGGAATCCGGTTCTCCAGCGCGATGTGTTGCGCGCGCAACACTTTCTTCGCCGTCATCGGAAAGAACGCTCCCGCCTTCACCGTCGCGTCGTTGGCAATCACCATGCACAGCTTGCCCTCAACGCGCCCGCGGCCCGTAACGCCCCCCGCCCCCGGCGCGCCGCCGTACTCCGCATACATTCCATGCGCGGCCCACAACCCCAACTCCAAAAAGTTTTCCCTCGCCACAGTCGAACCCGCCACCGCCCCGGGTACCCCAA
>JALYTE010000457.1 GCA_030854435.1 Acidobacteriota bacterium
GCGTTGGAGCACTCGGTTTGGGCGCGGGTTTGGCGATGGGGCAGGGTGCGTCGGCTAAGCTGCCAGCGGAGGACCGGGCGCTTTCGCGGGAGATTTTCAAGCAGCTGATCGAGATCAATTCCCAGGACTCGAATGGCAGCGTGACTGCGGCGGCGGTGGCGATGCGGGAGCGGCTTTTGAAAGCCGGATTCCCGGCGGGGGATCTGGCGCTCGCCGGACCGAATGAGCGCAAGCAGAATCTGGTCGCAAAATATCGCGGCGTCGCTGGTTCGACACTGAAGCCGATTTTGATTATTTGCCACCTCGATGTGGTGGAGGCGCGGCGGGAGGATTGGACGACCGACCCCTATCAGTTCGTCGAGAAGGACGGGTACTTCTACGGGCGCGGGACGCAGGACATCAAAGAAGAGGACGCCGACCTGGTGGAGAACTTCATTCGGCTGCGGCGGGAGGGCTGGAAATCGAAGCGGGACATCGTGATTGCGTTGACGGCGGACGAGGAGGGTGGGCAGTCGAACGGGGTCGATTGGCTGCTGAAGAACCGTCCGGAGTTGATGGTTGCGGACTTTGTGCTGAACCCGGATTCGGGTGGGGTGGAGTTGCGGGGCGGCAAGGCCTTTGAAATGCAGGTGCAAGCGACGGAGAAGTTGTATGCGGATTTTCGGTTGACGACAGCGAATCGCGGCGGGCATAGTTCGCTACCGCGACCCGACAATGCGATCTATGAGTTGATCCATGCGCTGGAGAAGCTGGAAGCGACGCCGTTTCCGATGGAGTTGAATGCAGTGACGCGCGCCTCGCTGGCGGCGACGGAGCAGGTCGCGACGCCGGAGCGGGCAAAGCTGATTCGTGGCGTGCTGGCGACGCCTCCGGACATGAAGGCGGTCGCGGAGTTCTCGAAAGACCCGGGCGACAATGCGACGCTGCGGACGACGTGCGTGGCGACGATGTTGAAAGCTGGACACGCGCCCAACGCGCTGCCCGCGATGGCGCAGGCAAATGTGAATTGCAGGATTCTTCCGGGGCACTCGCAGGAAGAGATTCGGCAGCATCTGCTGAAGTTGTTTGCAGATACGCAGTTGAAGGTGGAGTATGTGACCGACAGTGGCAGCGCGATGGCGATGGGGTCGGACCGGAAGAGCGCGCCGCCGCCGCCGCTGCGCGAGGACGTGTTTGGGCCGCTGCGGCAGGTGGCGGGGACATTGTGGCCGGGGGTTCCGGTGGTGCCGTCGATGTCGGCGGGAGCGAGCGACTCGATTTATACGACGGCCGCCGGGATTCCGAGCTATGGGGTCACGGGCATGGGAATCGACTTCGACGACGTTCGCGCGCATGGGAGGGACGAACGGATTCGGGTGGAGTCGTTTTATACGGGGGTGGAGTTTTATTACTTGTATTTGAAGGCGCTGACCAAGCCGTAGACCGGAAGTTTGTGCGGGTTTGGAGGAAAGCGGGTTTCTACGAGTTGTCAGTTATGAAGTTGCGCCGAAGACGGCCCATCCGGCGATGTCAGATGGGCACCCAGATTCTGGAGGTTCGGAAGGCACATTTCATTCGCGTATCATTTTGTTACTACGTCGGGCGGTGGGGTGCGCATGGATTTGTATGGACTGTTTCTGGAGAAGCTTGCAGAGTTGGCAAGCGCGGAAAATCTGCTGATTGACGGGCTTCCGAAACTGGTGAAGGCGGCCACCGACGGTGAACTTCAGACGGCACTGGGGAAACACCTTAAGGAAACCGAGAAGCAGGCCGTTCGCATCGTCGATGTTTTTGGGTCGCTCCGGGTGAAGCCGGAGCGTATCGCGTGCAAGCCGATGGTCGCGCTGGTGGCCGATGGCGCACGCGCTGCGGCGGTGAGACCGGTTGGGGTGATTCGCGACCTGGCCATTCTGAGCGCGGCTCAACGGGTCGAAAACTTCGAGATTGCGACGTATTTCTCGGCGATTTCGCTGGCCAAGACGCTGGGGTATGGCGACGCTGCGAATCTTCTGGTGGAAAATTTGCAGGAAGAACAGAGGGCGGCCGAGCATCTGAAGAAGATCGGCAAGGCACTCCTGAAACAAGCGCAGAGCGAGACCTGCAAATGAGCGGAGGCGGATTGCTACGGAATGACGGAAAGAAAATGACGCCCACGGCTGCGAGCGAATCGTCTACGGGGTTGAAGACGCGCATTCACAAGCCGTTGAATGTGGAGGCGTCGTTTCTGAACCCGCCGACGCCGATTACTGGCGTTGAAAACTTTTACATACGGGACCATTTTCCGCTGCCGAAGATCGATCCTGTGGCGTGGCGGTTGAAGGTGGGCGGAGCGGTGGACAAGCCGCTGGAATTGTCGCTGGCGGACCTGAAGGCGATGGCGGTGGCGACGCACACCTGCGTGCTGGAGTGCGCGGGCAACGGGCGGTTGTTTTTGCACAATGTGCCCGAGGGTGTGCAGTGGGGCCTGGGTGCGGCGGGGTGCGCGGCGTGGACGGGCGTTCGATTGCGAGACGTGCTGGCGCTGGCGGGCGTGAAGGCGGGTGCGGTTGAGGCGGTTTTTCAGGGGGCCGATCATGGTGTTGCGGACAAACAGTTCAAGCCCAAGGGCGAGATCCACTACTCGCGCAGCCTGCCCGTCGATGTAGGGATGCGGCCTGAAGTTCTGCTGGCGTGGGCGATGAATGGGGACGCGCTTTCGGCAGCGCATGGAGCGCCGGTGCGGCTGGTTGTGCCGGGATGGTACAGCATGGCGGCGGTGAAGTGGCTGACGGAAATTACGGTGGTGGAACGTCCGTTCCTGGGCTATTTTCAGACGGTGGAGTACACGTATTGGGCGCACCGGGCAGCGCAGGGGGATGGTCTGCCGCCGGAGCGGATTCCGATTGAAGAGTTGCTGGTGAAGTCGCAGATCGCGCACCCCGTGATGCATCAAGAGGTGCTCGCTGGCGAGACGTGCAGAGTGCATGGCGCGGCGTGGGGAGGGGGTGCCGGCATTGCGAAGGTGGAGGTGAGTACGGACAGAGGGGCGACCTGGCATGGGGCCGATTTCGACGGCGTGCCTAAAGACCATGGTTGGCAACTGTGGCACTGGGATTGGAAGCCGTCCAGGCGCGGCAAGCGGGGCTTGATGTCGCGGGCCACGGACGCCAAGGGGAACGTTCAGCCGTCGCAGCATGATGAAGATCATGAGTCGTACATGATTCATCACACGGTGTCGATTCGTGTGGAGGTCGTATGAACCTTGCGGTGCGGCCTCCGGTGTTGCCGATGCTGGCCAAGCGCGTGGCCGACGTGCCGACCGGCGATGCGTGGATTTTTGAGCCGAAGTGGGACGGCTTTCGGGCGCTGGTGTTTCGCGATGGGGACGAGATTGAGATTCAGAGTCGCGATGGGAAGTCGCTGAACCGGTATTTTCCGGAGGTGGTCGAGACGCTGCTGGCCCAACTGCCTGCGCGGTGTGTGCTGGACGGTGAGATTGTGATTGCCGGGAAAGCGGGGTTGGACTTTGATGCTTTGCAGCTTCGGATCCATCCGGCGGCGTCGCGGGTGAAGTTGTTGGCCGAGCAGACTCCGGCTTCGGCGGTGTTCTTCGACTTGCTGTGCATGGGGGATGAGGACTTGCGCGACACGCCGTTCGCGGAGCGGCGCAAGAGGCTGGAAGACGTGCTAGCGGACGCGGTCGCGCCGGTGCATATTACGCCCGCGACGCGGGAGCGCGACGTGGCGGTGGATTGGTTTCATCGCTTCGAGGGCGCGGGGCTGGATGGCGTGATGGCGAAGGCCATTGCGGGGACGTACCAGCCGGACAAGCGCACGATGCTGAAAATGAAGCATGAACGCGATTGCGATTGCGTGGTGGCCGGGTTTCGCTGGCACAAGAACGGGGAAGGTACGGCGGTGGGATCGCTGCTGCTGGGGCTTTACGATGAGGCGGGGGCGCTGCAGCATGTGGGCGTTTGCGCGAGTTTCACGATGGAGAAGCGGCGGGAGTTGGTGGAGTTTCTGGCACCCTATCGCGAGAATGCGATGACGGGGCATCCGTGGGCGGGATGGGCGGAGCCGGATGGGTCAAGGATGCCGGGAGCGAAGAGTCGCTGGACGGGGACGAAGGATTTGTCGTGGGAGGCGCTGCGCGCGGAGCTGGTCGTCGAAGTGGCGTACGAGCATATGCAGGGGAACCGGTTTCGGCATATGGCGCACTTTCGGCGGTGGAGGACGGATCGTGAGCCGAAGAGTTGTACGTATGCGCAGTTGGAGGTGGTGGCGGCGCAGGAGTTGATGGAGATTTTCGGGGATGGGCGATGAGTTGTCTTCACCGTGGAAACCCATGCGACACCCCGCCAAAGCAGGTTCCCTGCGGGAATGACAGAAAGAAAAGCAAGAGCAACGACAACAGCAAGTTCCCTGCCGGAATGACATAAAGAAAGGCGCGCACAACGTACTGCTATCGGGTGGGGTCGTCGTCGGGGTCGGGGATGGATTGAAGCGGGTGGTGATCTTCCGGGACGTGGCGGAGATTGATGCGGATGCGATACCAGATGGAGGACGAACCGCGCATGCGGTCGATGAGAATGTCGTCGGCGGCGAGGAGAGCGGCGGCTTCGGGGTGGGCGGCGCGCCAGCGTTCGAGGCCGGCTTCGGCGGCGGCTTTGTCGGGGGATTGGGCGACGGTGATGAGAGGGTGTTTCGGGGTGCGTTTTACAGTGGGTTTGCGGGGTTTGGGTTCTGTGCTTCCCACCTTAGCCGGCGATAGGGCCGCCGGCGAAGATGGGCCACCCGGAGATGAGGGCAACTTTTTGGCTTTGGAGGGTGAGACGCGAGAGGCTTCGCTTTGGGCTTTGCGGAAGTGTGGGGGCCAGGGGGCGTCGCCGAGGCCTTCGGATTCGTCGCGGGCGGCGAGGTCGAGCAGGGCCACGAGCGAGCCGGGGGAGTCGTCCATTGCGGCGTGCGGGTCGCCGAGGGCGGCGAAGCGTTGCGGTATGGTGAGGACGGTGAAGTCGGCTGGATTGCAGTCGGGGACCTCGTGCCAGTGGAGCGGTGCGGAGACGCGGGCGTCGGGCAGAGGGCGGACGGAGTAGGCCGAGGATGTGGTGCGGTCTTTGGCGTTCTGGTTGTAGTCTAGGAAGACGCCGTGGCGCTCCTCTTTCCACCACTTTGAGGTGGCAAGTGTAGGGACGCGGCGCTCGACGGCGCGGGAGAGAGCGAGAGCGGCGCGACGGACTTCGGTGAAGCTCCAGCGCGGTTCGATGCGGACGTTGATGTGCATGCCGCGGGAGCCGGACGTTTTGGGCCAGCCGGTCAGGCCGGATTCTTTAAGTAACACTTTCACTTCCAGGGCGACGTTGCGAACGTCGGACCAGTCGACGCCGGGGCCGGGGTCGAGGTCGATACGCAGTTCGTCGGGGTGATCGAGGTCGGCGGAGCGAACGGGGTGGGGGTGGAGTTCGATGCAGCCGAGGTTGACGATCCAGGCAAGGCCAGCGGCGTTGTCGACGACAACCTCTTCGGCGGTGCGGCCGGAGGGGAAGGAGAGGGTCGCGGTGCGGAGGAATGCGGGGAGGGCGGAAGGGGCGCGCTTCTGGTAGAAGGGTTCGCCGTCGGCGCCGTTGACGAAACGCTTGAGGACGATGGGGCGGTCGCGGATTCCGTTGAGTGCGCCCGGAGCGACGGAAAGGTAGTAGCGGACGAGGTCGAGTTTGGTCAGTTGGATGTGCTTTGAGAAATAGAGTTTTTCGGGGTGGGTGATGCGGACTTCGTGGCCTTCGATGGAGAGGAGTTCGGCGGTGTCGTCTGCTTTCACGAGTGCAGATTACTACAGAGTGCTACTCGGCGGATTCGTCGTGGGGTTCGGCGTCGGTGGGTTGGGGGGATTTCGCCAGCGGGCGCATGAGGGGGAAGAGGATGACGTCGCGGATGGAACGCGAGCCGGTGAGCACCATCGTGAGGCGGTCGATGCCGATGCCTTCGCCCGCGGTGGGCGGGAGGCCGTAGCCGAGGGCGCGGACGTAGTCTTCGTCCATGACGTGGGCTTCGTCGTCGCCGCGTTCTTTTTGTTCGAGCTGGGCGAGAAAGCGGCGGCGCTGGTCGTCGGGGTCATTCAACTCGGAGAAAGCGTTGCCGAGCTCGAAGCCTCCGATGTAGAACTCGAAGCGTTCGACCCAGTCCGGGTCGTTGGGCTTGACTTTGGAGAGTGGGGAAACGGCGAGGGGGAAGTCGTAGATGATGGTAGGTTCGATGAGGTGTTCTTCGGCGACTGCCTCAAAGACAGTGGCGATAGCTTTGCCCAATGCCTGTTTTAGAATATACAGTTCGCGCCCTTCATCGTGCGCGTGAGAGGCTAGATATCTTGCGGGCGAGAAGCTGTCATCGGCTTGCCTCAATCCGTCCAGCACGCGCCAGAGGTGATGCTTTCGGTGCGACTCCGGGAGAGCCTCTACCGCGTAGCCCATCGGGCCTATGACGATGCTTAGAAACACATTCAAGTCATTAAAGGAAGCAAACGTCTCAATCGTGGGCGGCAAACCTGCTTCAGGAGGCCAGAACTCGATGATCGCGTCCAGCATCGAAAGCCGACGCCACGTGCTCAGGTCGATCTCTATGATTTCGCGGGCGCGGGGTCCATTGAGCGGCGTGAACTGGGCCTTCGTTGTGCCGTTCACTTCCCGCGCGACTTCCTTGATGAGTTCTTCAGTTAGCGTCATCAGGTCTTCGTAGTTGGCGTAAGCCTGGTAGAACTCGAGCATGGTGAACTCGGGGTTGTG